>NZ_JBFJMY010000024.1:0-20454 GCF_041633695.1 Hydrogenophaga sp. | reverse complement strand
GTTGACCAGGGTGATGCCCGCTTCGCGCGAGCCGATGTCGATCATGGCCATGGTGTAGAGGCAGCCACCGGCACCGCCCCAGAGAAAGGCCACCGGTGCGGCCAGCCAGGGCAGGCCCGCCACGAAGGGAATGACCATTGTAGCCAGCAGTGTGATCAGGGCGCAGGCACGCATGATCAGGTGGCGTGTGGCGCGGCCGTCGCCATAGCGCTGCTGCGGGTGTTGGGCCAGGCGGTCGGCGAGCACCCCGGCGGGCAACATCATGAGCGCGCTGCCCAGGCCGCTGGCCGACACCAGCAGGGCGGCCGCAGCGGCCCCCAGGCCCAGCGCCAGGCCGTAGAGCGGCAAGATCGACGTGAGTCCGCTTTCAAAAAAGCCGCCCACAAAGCCCACGCCCATGACGATGGGGTGGGCCAGCAGGGCGTGCCACACACCCGCCAAACCCACCTTGGCGCTGTGGGCATCGGGTGCCGAGGGCAGGCGCGGAATGCACAGGCTCCAGCACACACCGGCGCCGGTCAGGCCCAGCGCCAGCCACAGTGCGGCGTTGCTTTGCATGCCCACCCAGGCCAGCAGCGCAGGGCCGATGACGAAGGTGGTGCCGACCATGGTTTCAAAGATGCCAATGAAGCGCCCGCGCTGCTGGGGTGGCGCGAATTCCGCCACCACGGCTTCGGCCAGCACCCAGCGCAAACCCGCCGCCATGCCGGACACGAGGTTGAACACAAACCACCAGCCGAGCAGCGGCGTGAACAAGAAGCCCGCTGTGGCCAGCGCCGGCACCAGGCCGGCCAGCCACAGCGTGGGCCGGCGCCCCAGCGCCTGGGTGACGGCCGAGGCGAAGGGCGTCATGAGGAACACGCCCAGCCAGCCGCTGGCCGCAAACAGGCCGGCCATGGCGGTGGACTCACCACCGTCTTTGAGCCGCAGCAGCAGAAAGGGGGTGAGCATGAAATAGCCCACCAGCTCGAAGAAGGTGGAGCCAAAAATCGCCATCAGGCCTATCCGCGCCTGCGGCTGCATGGGGGCGGGTGTCGCGTCCGTCGTCTCGCCAGTGGCGATGCCGGTCGCTTCCGGCGGCAGCGGGTGTTCGCTCATGGGGAGGGCATTGCGGGTCGGCGGGCCTGCAGCACGGCCTGGGCCACTTCGGCAAAACCGTCGCCACGCGCACCCAGGGTCACATAGCGGGGCCGGTGCGCGAGCTGCTCGATCACGCTGGCGATGTTGGCCACGCCCACGCTGTGCGGCAGTTGTTCAAACAGGCGCACATCGTTGGCCGAATCGCCCACGCAGACCCAGTGCTCGCGCTCGGCGTCGAGGTCGCGGCCCAGTTGTTCGCGCACGATCCAGCGCGCGCCCTGGAACTTGTCGTGTCCGCCCAGCCAGCCGTTGATGTGGATGGAGCTCACCGTGGCGTTCAGCCCATTCGCGCGCATCAGTGCCACCACCCGTTCGATGTCGGTGGCGTCGAGGTGGTGGTGTTCGCTGTGGTCGATGGCGATATCGGTCTCGCGCCCGGCGTGGTCGGTGGCCAGGCGGGCGTTCGGCACCTGCGCCAGCACCGTTTGCGCCACCACCTGCAGCCGGGTGAAGTGGGCTTGGCGGGTTGGGCCGTCTTGCAGGTAGCTTTTTTGCAGCGCCCCGCCGTTGCCGCGCCACAGGGCGACGGCGCCGCTTTCCGCGACGATGGCCTGCACCGGCCAGTCCAGGGCATAGGTTTCACAGCGGCCGGCCGGTCTACCGGTGATGGCGAACACGGGCCGGCCGGCGGCTTGCAGGTCGCACAAGGCCTGGCGCGTGCTGGGCGCGAGCACGCCGTCGGTGGTCAGGGTGTCGTCGATATCGGTCAGCACGCCGGCAATGCGCGCGCGCGCCGCCAGCGGCCATTGGGAGAGAGGATTCATGCAATGCGGCACGCAGCCGAGCGGTTGTGGCGTGGCAAAAAAAGCCAACCTGCATTAGAATAGCGGCTTCCGAGGAGCGTTGCAGCGCACCCCTGACACACTGTCAGCGCGGGGCGTGAGGCTCGGATCATCCATGCAACGACGCTCATCCACTTGACGTGCGATGGGCTTTTTTTTGCCTGCCGTCCAGTGGTTTGTACAACTAACTGGAGCGCATCCATGAACGCACGCATCAACACCACCGCCAACGCCGACTGTGTCATCGCCGATATCGGCCTGGCCGATTGGGGCCGCAAAGAAATCAAAATCGCCGAGACCGAAATGCCCGGTCTCATGGCCATTCGCGAAGAGTTCGCACCCCAGCAGTCGCTCAAAGGCGCGCGCATCACCGGCTCGCTGCACATGACCATCCAGACGGCCGTGCTGATCGAGACCCTGCAAGCCCTGGGCGCTACCGTGCGCTGGGCTTCGTGCAACATTTTCTCCACGCAAGACCATGCCGCTGCAGCCATCGCCGCCACCGGCACGCCGGTGTTTGCGGTCAAGGGCGAGTCCCTGACCGACTACTGGAACTACACCCACAGCATTTTTGACTTCGGCCCCGCCAACACCGAAGGCGAAGGCCCCAACATGATCCTCGACGATGGCGGCGATGCCACCGTGCTGATGCACCTGGGCAAGCGCGCCGAAAAAGACATCTCGGTGCTGGACAAGCCGGGCAGCGAAGAAGAAATCATCATGTTCGCCGCCATCAAGGCCAAGCTGGCGCAAGACCCGACCTGGTACAGCCGCAAGAGCGCCCACATCATTGGCGTGACCGAAGAAACCACCACCGGTGTGCACCGCCTGAACGAGATGAGCGCCAAGGGCTCGCTGATGTTCCGCGCGATCAACGTGAACGACTCGGTGACCAAGAGCAAGTTCGACAACCTGTACGGTTGCCGCGAGTCGCTGGTGGACGGCATCAAGCGCGCCACCGACGTGATGATCGCTGGCAAGGTGGCTTGCGTGGCCGGTTATGGCGACGTGGGCAAAGGCTCGGCACAAGCCCTGCGCGCCTTGAGCGCCCAGGTGTGGGTGACCGAGATCGACCCGATCAACGCGCTGCAGGCCGCCATGGAAGGCTACAAGGTCGTCACCATGGAATACGCCGCCGACAAGGCCGATATTTTCGTGACCACCACCGGCAACAAAGGTGTGATCCGCCACGAGCACATGGCCGCGATGAAAGACCAGGCCATCGTCTGCAACATCGGCCACTTCGACAACGAGATCGAAGTCGCTTCGCTGGAAAAATACCAGTGGGAAGAGATCAAGCCCCAGGTGGACCACATCATCTTCCCCGACGGCAAGAAGATCATCTTGCTGGCCAAAGGCCGCCTGGTGAACCTGGGCTGCGGCACCGGCCACCCCAGCTTCGTGATGAGCGCCTCGTTCGCCAACCAGACCATCGCCCAAATTGAGCTGTTCACCCGGCCCGAGGCTTACGAAGTCGGCAAGGTCTACGTGTTGCCCAAGCACCTCGATGAAAAAGTGGCGCGTCTGCACCTGAAGAAAGTCGGCGCCATGCTGACCGAACTGACCGACGAGCAGGCCGCCTACATCGGCGTGGCCAAGACCGGCCCTTACAAGCCCGATACCTATCGGTACTAAGTTCGGCGTCACCCCCCAGGGGGCGGCGCTGGCCGACCGGCCAAGCCGGATCGGCGGCGCCCTGGGTTCGGGCGGCCTGCGGGCCGCTCGTTGAGTTCCCGTTGCCGATTTGTTCTCCTTTCTTGCTTGCTCTTTCCTGGTTCCCCTCAATATGCGTGCTGATCAACTTCTCGTCGAACGTGGCCTGGCCGCTTCGCGCTCTCAGGCGCAACGCCTGGTCGCCGCTGGCGTGCGCTGGCGCTTGTTGCCGGGCGACTGGAAAACCGTGGGCAAGAACGGCGAGGAACTGCGCGACACGGTGGAGCTGGAGCTGTTGGACAGCGCCGAGTCGCGTTATGTGTCGCGTGGCGGGCTCAAGCTGGAAGCCGCGCTGGCCAAGGTGGGGCTGGACGTGACCGGGCAACGTTGCCTGGACGTGGGGCAGAGCAGCGGTGGTTTCACCGATTGTTTGTTGCAGAAGGGCGCTGCGGCGGTGGTGGGTGTGGACGTGGGCCAAGGCCAGTTGCATCCGCAGCTGCGTGCCGATACCCGCGTGGTCTGCATCGAAAAATGCAATGCGCGCGAACTCACGGCCGAGGCGCTCGATGCCGCGGGTGGCGGTGCGGCGGGCTTTGACCTGATCGTGGGCGACCTGTCTTTCATCTCGCAAACCCTGGTCTGGCCGGCCCTGCTGCCCTTGCTCAAACCCGGCGGGCGGATGCTGATGCTGGTCAAGCCGCAGTTTGAATTGCAGCCCGAGCACATCGGCAAAGGCGGCCTGGTGCGCGACGCCGCCAGTTACGAGCTGGTGCGTGCACGTATTGCGCAGTCGTGCCAGGACAATGGTGTGGAACTGCAAGCGTATTTTGAAAGTGCCATCACCGGTGGTGACGGCAGCCGCGAATTTTTTGTGTTCGCCAACAAGCCTTGATATCTGGAGAGCAGCATGGATCTTCCGATCAGCCTGGAATTTTTCCCGACCAAGACGCCCGAAGGCGCGGTCAAGCTGCGCGCGGTGCGCCAGCAGCTGTATGCGCTCAAACCCGAGTTCTGCTCGGTCACTTTTGGTGCCGGTGGCTCCACGCAAGATGGCACCTTGCAGGCGGTGAGCGAGATCATGGTCGAAGGCTGCGCGGCGGCCCCGCATCTGAGCTGCATTGGCCAGTCGCGCGAGAGCATCCGCGAGCGGCTCGCGGCCTACACGGCGGCGGACATCCGGCGCATCGTGGCGCTGCGTGGCGATCTGCCCAGTGGTTACGGTGTGGGCGGCGAGTTCCGCTACGCCAGCGATCTGGTGGCTTTCGTGCGGGCTGAGACCGGCGATCGTTTCCACATCGAGGTCGCGGCCTACCCCGAGACGCACCCGCAGGCCAAGTCGCCGCTGTCCGATCTGGAGGCGTTTGCGGCCAAGGTGAAAGCCGGGGCCAACTCGGGCATCACGCAATACTTCTTCAATGCCGACGCCTACTTCCGCTACCTGGACGATTTGCAGCACGCGGGCGTCGATGTGTCGGCAGTGCCGGTGGTGCCGGGCATCATGCCCATCACCAGCTCAACCCAGCTGATGCGGTTTTCCGACGCCTGTGGCGCCGAGATCCCGCGCTGGATCCGCATGCGCCTGCAGGCCTATGGCGACGACACCGCCTCGATCAAGGCCTTTGGCCTGGACGTGATCACCGCGCTGTGCGAGCGCCTGGGCCAGGGCGGCGCGCCGGGGCTGCACTTCTACACCATGAACCAGAGCGTGGCGACGCTGGAGATCGTGAACCGGCTGGGCTTGCGGTAAGTTCCAGGGACCGCCCAACCACCGGAGGACACGCCGTGCCACATCCGCCCACCCGCGCGCTCGCGCTCACCTTGTTCAACGCGGGCGGGGGTACGCGGTGCCTGCTGGTCTGGTGTGTAGCGGTGGCGCTGGCGGGCTGTGCGATCCGCCAGACGCCGGACGGCCCGCAGGTTCCGGCACCGCCTGTGGCGCAGCCTCCCGCCGCCGTGGCGCCCGGCCCAGCGCCGGTGCCGCGTGCCCCTTCTGCACCCAAACCGCCCAGCGCCGCAGAACCCGCTTCGGCCGCGCGCCCGGACCTGCTTCGCGATCCAGCCGAACCGGTGCCCGACACCACGGCAGAAAGCGATGCCCAGACCGTGCTGGAGCAAGGCCTGGCCTCCTGGTACGGCAAACGTTTCCACGGGCGCCGCACCGCCAGTGGTGAACGCTTCGACATGAACGAGATGACGGCGGCCCACAAGACCTTGCCGTTTGGCACCCGCTTGCGCGTGCGCAGCCTGCGCACCGGGCGCGAAGTGGTGGTGCGCATCAACGACCGTGGCCCTTTTGCCAAAGGCCGCGTCATCGATCTCAGCGCTGCCGCCGCGTTGGCACTGGGCATGCACAAGCGCGGCGTGGGCCGCGTGCAGTTGCTGCCAGAATGAAAACCGCTGCGCATTTTTCCGTTTTTTCACCCCTATAAGGAGACTCCATGAAAATCGAAACCTTGGCCGTTCACGGTGGCTACACCCCCGATCCCACCACCAAGTCGGTGGCGGTGCCGATTTACCAGACGGTGGCCTACGCGTTCGACGACACGCAACACGGTGCCGATCTGTTCGACCTCAAGGTGGCGGGCAATATCTACAGCCGCATCATGAACCCGACCAACGCCGTGCTGGAGGCGCGTCTGGCGGCGATGGAGGGGGGCATCGGCGCGCTGGCCATGGCCTCGGGCATGGCGGCGATCACCGCAGCCATCCAGACCATTGCCGAAGCCGGCGACAACATCATCTCGACCTCCACGCTCTACGGCGGCACCTACAACCTGTTCGCCCACACCTTTCCGCAGCAAGGCATCGAGGTGCGTTTCGCCGACGCCAGCGATCCCGCTTCGTTCGCCGACCTGATCGACGCGCGCACCAAGGCCATCTATTGCGAATCGGTGGGCAACCCGCTGGGCAATGTGACCGATATCGGCGCGCTGGCCAAGGTGGCACACGCCGGTGGCGTGCCGCTGATCGTGGACAACACGGTGACCAGCCCTTACCTGTGCCGCCCGTTCGAACACGGTGCCGACATCGTGGTGCACTCGCTCACCAAATACCTGGGCGGCCACGGCACCACCATCGGCGGTGCCATCGTCGACAGCGGCAAGTTCCCTTGGGCCGAGCACAAGGCGCGCTTCAAACGCCTGAACGAACCCGATGTGAGCTACCACGGCGTGGTCTACACCGAGGCGCTGGGTGCGGCGGCCTATATTGGCCGCGCCCGCGTGGTGCCGCTGCGCAACATGGGTGCCGCGCTCTCACCCATGAACGCGTTCCAGATTCTGCAGGGCATTGAAACGCTGGCCCTGCGCATGGACCGCATCTGCGAGAACGCGGTGAGCGTGGCGCAATACCTCAACACCCACCCCAAGGTGGAGTGGGTGAACTACGCCGGCCTGAGCGACCACAACGACCACGCCCTGGTGCAAAAGTACCTGGGTGGCCGGGCGTCCGGGATCATCAGCTTCGGTTTGAAATCGGCCGATGCCTTGAAAGCCGGCGCCCAGTTCCAGGATGCCTTGCAGCTGTTCACGCGCCTGGTCAACATCGGCGACGCCAAGTCGCTGGCCTGCCATCCGGCGTCCACCACGCACCGCCAGCTCAATGCACAAGAGTTGGCCAGGGCGGGTGTGCGGGAAGACATGGTGCGCCTGTCCATCGGCATCGAACACATCGACGACCTGATCGCCGACCTGGAGCAGGCACTGGCTGCGGTCTGACACGCAACGCCAACCAGTCAACAAAAGGCCCGCTGGTTGCGGGCCTTTTGTTTTGCGCTGGTCAGCGCTGTGGGTCGCCGTTCAGCGCAGGGCCGAGGTTTCCGGGGCATGGCGCCAGTGCAGCGGCCCGTACCAGGCGCGGCTGGTGCGGCCGGTGTTGTTGCTGTCGGTCATGAGCGCAATGCCCCGAAGCCCCTCGGGTGCCAGGCCAAAGGCGTGGCGGTAATCGGCGGCGACGTCGCGCTCAAAGTCCACCCATTGGCCGAGCCGGGCTTCGCCGGATTCCAGCACCATCAGTTTGATGCGCTGGCTGCGCGGGTGGGGCAGCACTGTGCCCACGGGCAGGTTGTGGTCCCAGACGTAGATCAGCGTCGCGTAGGGCAGTGGTTCGCCGGTGACCAGTTGCATCAGTTCCGACAGCATGTGGTCGCGCTGGGAAAAGTGGCTGCGATCGCCCGAGAACTGCAAGATCACCCGCACCACGGCGTCGTCGAGCTCGCGGTCGCGCAGGTCGGCGTCGGGATTGAGCGCGTCGACAAACCAGGAAAAGCGCAGCTGCCCGAGTTGCGGATTTTCGGCCTGCAGCGCCAGTCGCACCAGGCTGTCACCGCTCTCGCTGTGTGCGTGCAGCGCCGCGCGCCCCGCGTGGCGATCCGGCATGTACCGCGAGGGTGGGCGGTTGGCGATGCGGCGGTGGCGCCAGCGCGCCTGGGTGTCGGTCACGGGCAGAACGTTGGCTTGCGCCCAGCCCGATGCGTTGAGCTGGGCTTCTTCGTGTTCGGGATCGGTCGGCAGCCCGGCACAACCGGCCAGCCAGACCAGCGCCACCAGCCAGAAAACCGTATGGCGGCCCCAACGGGCGGGTGCAAAGACGGGGCTGTGGCGAGGTGGGGGGCGGCTCATGGCCGCCGATCATAGCCGTGCTGAGACAATTTGTTGCATTTTCCGGCGGCCGGTTCGAACCACCGGCGCAGCGGTGGTCCGCGCCTGTTCAACGCTCGTCGTAGCTCACCACCACCTGGTCGCTGGTAGGGCGGGCCTGGCAGCTCAGCACAAAGCCTTGTTCGGTTTCCCAGGGTTCCAGCGTGAAGTTCTTGTCCATGAGCACGCTGCCTTGCATCAGCTTGGCGCGGCAGGTGCAGCACACACCACCCCGGCACGAATAGGGCAGGTCCAGCCCGGCGGCCAGGGCCACATCGAGCACGCGGTCTTCGCGGTTCATGCGCAGCTCGTGGGGCTTGCCGTCCAACACCACGGTGAGGGCGACCGAACCCTTCAGGGCCGAAACCTTGTGGCTTTCTGTGGCGGCCAGGCGTTGGGCGGGTGTGAGCGCCTCCAACGTGGGCGAGGTGAAGCGCTCGGTGTGCACGCGATCGGGCCGCACGCCGGCCTCGAGCAGGGCCGCTTCTGTGGCTTCGATCATGGGCTCGGGGCCGCAGATGAACACCTCGTCCATGCTGCCCACCGGCAACAAGGTGTCGATGAGGGCGCGCACCTTGTCGCCGTCTATGCGGCCTTGCAGCAAGTCCACTTCTTGCGCCTGCCGCGACAAGACATGGATCAAGGTCAGGCGGCTCGGGTAACGGTCTTTCAGGTCTTGCAGCGCTTCGTTGAACATCACGCTGTCCATGCGGCGGTTGCCGTAGACCAGGGTGAATTTCGATTCGGGCTGGTCTTCCAGCGTGCTGGTCAGAATCGACAGAATGGGGGTGATGCCCGAGCCCGCAGCAAAGCCCACGCGGTGCAACGCACGGGGTTTTTTCGAAACAAATCGCCCGTCGGGCGGCATCACGGCGAGCGTGTCACCCGCCTTCAGCGCCGTGCTGGCCCAGTTGGAAAAGACACCGCCTTCCATGGGCCGTATACCCACCTCCAACTCGTGCCGGTTTTCCAGTCGGCTGCGGGTGCTGCAGATCGAATAGCTGCGCCGCACGTCTTGGCCGTTGATCTGTGCGCGCAGCGTGAGGAACTGCCCCGGCTGAAACGCAAAGCGCTCGCGTAACGGTTCGGGGATCTGCAGCGCGATGGCCACCGCACCCGCCGCTTCGGGGTTGACGCGCGCAATGGTGAGATCGTGAAAACGGGGGGCTGTGCTCATGAAGTGTCTCTTTTCAGGGAAGCGGCGCGGGGGTGTCTAAATGGATTTGAAATAGTCGAACGGCTCCAGGCAATCCAGGCAGCGGTATTGGGCCTTGCAGGCGGTGGAGCCGAAGTGCGACACCTCGGTGGTGTGGGTCGACGCACATTGGGGGCAGGGCACGGTCAACGGCTGGCCTGCCTGGGCGGCAAACGAGACCACGCTGGTGGTGGCGTCGGTGCGGCCACATTGGGGCGGCGCGATGCCATAGCGGCGCAGTTGCTCCCGCGCCTCGTCGGTCATCCAGTCGGTGGTCCAGGCGGGGGCGAGCTGGGTGAACACGCGTGCCGACACGCCCAGTTCGGCCAGCTTGGCGCGCACGTCGTCTTCGATCTGTCCCATGGCGGGGCAGCCGCTGTAGGTGGGCGTGATGACCACTTCGAGCATGCCGTCTGCAGCTTCTCGCAGCTCGCGCAGAATGCCGAGCGCACGCAGGCTGACCACCGGAATCTCGGGGTCGGTCAGCGTGTCCAGCGCATCCCACACCCGCTGCAGCCTATCCACCGTGGTGGTGTCGGTGCTCATGGTTTCACCACACCGCCTGCGGGTGCGCCCGCGCCAGGCTTTGCATCTCGGCCAGCAAAAAGCCCAGGTGTTCCGAATGCCGCCCGTGCTTGCCCTCGGTCACATAGCCCTGGGGGGTGGTGCGCTGCAACGTGGCCTCTTGCAGCGCCTGGTCGACGATGGTGTTCCACGCCGTTTGCAGCGTGGGCAGGTCCACGCCCGTGCCCGCCTGCAGAGCGCTGGATTCGGCTGCGCTGGGCGACCAGAACTCGCGGGTGTAGGGCAGCAGGTGGTTGAGCGCGGCCTGCGCGCGGGCATGGGAGTCGTCGGTGCCGTCGCCCATGCGCAGCAGCCAGTCGCGCGCGTGCCGCAGGTGGTAGCGCACCTCTTTGAAGGATTTGGCGGCGATGGCGGCCAGTCGGGCGTCGTGCCCGCTTTGCAGCTGCTCCCACACCAGGGCCATGAAGGCGCTGTAGAGAAAATTGCGCACAGTGGTGGTGGCGTAGTCGCGGTCGCCGGCCGCGGTGCCCGCCAGTGGCGGTGCATGCGGCAGCTCCAGCAAGGTGTAGTTGCGGAACTGCGAGGCTTCGCGGAAGTACGCCAGGCTGTCTTCGGTGGCGTCGCCGCCCAGGCGTTCGGCGGCGTACTGGTACAGCATGCGCGCCTGGCCGATCAGGTCCAGGCTGTTGTTCGACATCGCCAGGTCTTCTTCCAGGATCGGCCCATGCCCGCACCACTCGGCGTTGCGTTGACCCAGCACGAGCGCGTTGTCGGCCAGGTGCAGCAGGTAGTCCACCGGCGCCTGGGCGCTGGAAACGGGGGCCGCCATCACATGTGCCCCACTTCGTCGGGGATGTCGTAAAACGTGGGGTGGCGGTAGATCTTGTCGCTGGCCGGATCGAAGAACTCGGCCTTGTCGTGCGGCTCGCTGGCCGTGATGGTGTGCGAGGGCACGACCCAGATGCTCACGCCCTCCTGGCGGCGGGTATACACATCGCGCGCCATCTGCAAGGCGTGCTGGGCGTCGCTGGCATGCAGGCTGCCGCAGTGTTTGTGCTCAATGCCTTGTTTGCTGCGCACAAAAACTTCCCAGAGCGGCCATTCGTTCAAGGCCGGTGCGGGGGTGGTGGTGGTTGGGGTCTTGCTCATGCTGCCTCCTTCATGGCGCGGTCTTTTTGTTTGCGGGCGTGTGCCAGGGCGGCGTCGCGCACCCATTGGCCGTCGTTCCAGGCCTTGACGCGGGTGGCCAGACGTTCCTGGTTGCAAGGGCCGTGGCCGTTGACCGTGGCCCAGAACTCGTCCCAGTCGATCTGGCCGTAGTCGTGGTGGCCGCGGGCTTCGTTCCACTTCAAGTCCGGGTCGGGCAGGGTCACACCGAGCACCTGGGCTTGTGGCACGGTGGCGTCCACGAATTTTTGCCGCAGGTCGTCGTTGGAGATGCGTTTGATGCCGAAGCGCTTGCCTTCGGCGCTGTTGGGGCTGTCGGCGTCGGGCGGGCCGAACATGGCCAGGCACTTCCACCACCAGCGGTTCACCGCGTCCTGCACCATGGCCTTTTGCGCCGCCGTGCCCTGGGTCATCATCACCAGCAAAGCCTCAAAACCCTGGCGCTGGTGGAAGCTTTCTTCTTTGCACACGCGGATCATGGCGCGGGCGTAGGGCCCGTAGGAGCAGCGGCACAGCGGGATCTGGTTCATGATCGCCGCGCCGTCCACCAGCCAGCCGATCACGCCCACATCGGCCCAGGTCAGCGTGGGGTAGTTGAAGATGGAGCTGTACTTGGCCTTGCCCGAATGCAGGCCGTCGAACATCTGGTCGCGGCTGGTGCCCAGGGTTTCGGCCGCGCTGTACAAATACAGGCCGTGGCCGGCCTCGTCTTGCACCTTGGCGATCAGGATGGCTTTGCGTTTGAGGCTGGGGGCGCGCGAAATCCAGTTGCCCTCGGGCAGCATGCCCACGATCTCGCTGTGGGCGTGCTGGCTGATCTGGCGCACCAAGGTTTTGCGGTAGGCCTCGGGCATCCAGTCGCGCGGCTCGATCTTGCCGTCGGCGTCGATGGTGGCATCGAAGCGCTGCTGCAGAGCCGCTTCGGCCTCGCTGGCGGGGTGGGTCACGGCCTTCAGGTTGGCCGCACCGGGTTTGCCGGCGCCATCCTCGACGATGAAAGATTGTGTGTACATAGCTGCCTCCTGCGCCTGCATGAAGGTGGCGCAGAAGGCAGTATAGCCAATTAGCCGACCGTGCGGTCGGCTAATTGGCGGTGTGTGCCTCGGGGTTTGTCCCAGGGCGGTTTCCCGCCCAAAGCTGCCGCCTCAGCCGCCGGTGTCCAGCGACTGGGCTTGCCCTTTGCCGCGCCCCAGGATCTCCAGCAGCTGCGGCAGTGCGGCCTGGAGCGCACCTTTGAGCGTGTGCGGCGGGTTGATGACGAACATGCCGCTGGCGGTCAGGCCGGGCCGGTCGCCGATGCCGTGGCTAGGGTCTTGCCCGATCGCCAAGGTGGCGTGCAACCAAGGCCTTTTCGCCTGGGTGGCCAGGGTTTTCAGGCGGCGCGGCAGGTCGTGCGCTTCGGGTCGGGGAATCACCGGGTACCAGACCATGTAAGTGCCGGTGGCGAACCGCTTGAGGTTCTCCTGTATGCAGGCGCTCACTTTTCCGTAATCGGTTTTCACTTCGTAGCTGGGGTCGATCAACACCGCCGCGCGGCGCGAACCGGTGGCCGAAGGCGGGGGCGGCAACAAGGTCTTGAGGCTTTCAAAACCATCCTGGCGCGCCACGGCGATCTGGCGTCCCGCTTCGAGTTGGGCGATGTTGGCCGAGAGCACGCGGCTGTCGGTGGGGTGCAATTCGAACAACTTGAGCTTGTCGCGCGACTCCGCGCGCAGCAAATGGTGCAGCACAAAAGGCGACCCGGGGTAGACACGCAACAGGCCCGAGGGGTTGTAGCTGGCAATCAAGTCCAGATAGGCCTGGATGGCCGGCGCAACCACCAACGGCGCGGTTGCCGCCGCCTTTTCCGCTGGTAACAGCTTGGCCAGCAACTTCACCACCCCGTCGCGGGCTTCCCCGCCGGTTTCCGTAAAGTCGCCATCCAGCCGGTACAGGCCCACGCCGGCGTGGGTGTCGATCAGGGTCAGTCCCGCGTCTTTCTGCATCAGGTGTTGCAGCGTGGCGATGAGCGTGATGTGCTTGAGCACATCGGCGTGGTTGCCTGCGTGGTAGGCGTGTCGGTAACTGAACATGGCTTGATGTTAGCGGTTTGGGTGGCCGGACTAGGAAAACTTGCGCAGGTGGGCGGAAATTTCGTACAATCCAAGGCTTCGCAGCGATTAGCTAGGCTCCGCGACGAAGGCGGCCGACAGGGTAACTTGACGGCTGTAACCCCACCTAAGAGGTTTCCAGCAGAGAAACACCGACCGTGGAAAAGAGCCGCCAAACCCCTCTTGACAGAGAAACTCATGACCAAAACGTTCAGCGCAAAAGCAGCTGACGTGACGCACGAGTGGTTTGTGATTGACGCGACCGACAAGGTCCTCGGACGAGTAGCCAGTGAAGTTGCTCTCCGTTTGCGCGGCAAACACAAGGCCATTTATACGCCTCACGTCGATACCGGTGATTTCATCGTCATCATCAACGCCGCCAAGATCCGCGTCACGGGCACCAAAGCCCTCGACAAGGTCTACTACCGCCACTCGGGTTACCCCGGCGGTATCTATGGCACCACCTTCCGCGACATGCAGGCCAAGCACCCCGGCCGCGCACTCGAAAAGGCCGTCAAGGGCATGCTGCCCAAGGGTCCGCTCGGCTACGCCATGATCAAGAAGCTCAAGGTGTACGGCGGTGCAGAGCATCCGCACACCGCCCAACAGCCGCAAGTGCTGGAACTCTAAAGGAGCCTTGAGATGATTGGTGAATGGAACAATGGCACCGGCCGACGCAAATCCAGCGTTGCCCGCGTGTTTCTGAAAAAAGGCTCCGGCCAGATCGTGGTGAACGGCAAGGACATCCAGTCCTACTTTGGCCGCGAAACCTCGATCATGATCGCCAAGCAGCCGCTGTTGCTGACCAACCACGCCGAAACCTTCGACGTGATGGTCAATGTGCACGGCGGCGGTGAATCCGGCCAAGCCGGTGCGGTGCGCCACGGCATCACCCGCGCTCTGATCGATTACGACGCAACGCTCAAGCCCGAACTGTCGCAAGCCGGTTTCGTGACCCGCGACGCCCGTGAAGTTGAGCGTAAAAAGGTGGGTCTGCGTTCTGCACGACGCGCCAAGCAGTTCAGCAAGCGCTAAAACGCCTGGCTCCTGCAAAACAAAAGCCGCCCACAAGTTCAAACTTGGGGCGGTTTTTGCTTTTGGGGCTACCCAGAGACCACGATTTGAGGAAGCATTGAATGCGGCTGCGGCTACTCAAGAGAAGACTGACGGTCAGCGCGCCCAGGGTGTCTGTTCGCAACGCCTTGTCCTGGCCTTTGCGCTGGCTGCTGGGCGCTCTGGTGCTGGGTTTTTCCGGTGCGATCGCCCTTTGGGCCTTCGAATTTGGCAAAGACATTGCGGGCCTGGACCGCAACGCCAAGCAAGAGTTGGTGCAATTGCGCAAAGAGGTGGCCGACTTGCGCTCCGATCTGGCCCAGGCGCAGATGGTGGCCAACACGTCGGACAGCTTGTTCACCGCCGAGCGCGCGGCGCAGGAACAACTGGCGTTGCAGATTCGGCAGCTGGAAACCGACAACCAGGCACTGCGCAGCGATCTGGGCTTTTTTGAGCGCCTGATTCCGGGTTCTGGCAACGATGCCCTGAGCATCAGGGGTTTGCAGGCCGAGCGCCTGAGCGAGGCCCAGTTCAAGTGGCAGGTGTTGTTGATCCAGGCGTCCAAGAACGCACCCGAGTTCAAGGGCACGCTGGACATTGTTTTTGCGGGCGTGCTGGACGGCAAGCCCTGGACACAAAGCCAGGCGGCGAGCCCGCAACCGGTGGTCATCAGGAGTTACCTCCGTCTGGAGGGAATGCTGGCCGTTCCGCCGCGAGCCGTGGTAAAAACCATGACTGCTCGCCTCTTGCAGGGCGGCGCCGTGAAATCGGTGCAAGTCCTCAAGCTCTAGCCACCTCCCCAAACGTCAGGAGACCCGTCATGTTTGGCAAAAAGAAGCACCCTCCCATCAAAAGCCTGATTGCCTTGGGCACCCGCATCGACGGCAATGTGACCTTCGACGACGGTATCCGCATCGATGGTGATGTGGTGGGCAACATCAAGGCCACCGACGAACAACCCAGCATTCTGGTGGTGAGCGAGTCGGCCAGTGTGACCGGCCAGATCCATGCCGATCACGTGATCATCAACGGCACGGTCAAGGGGCCGGTGTTTGCCTTTGATCTGCTGGAATTGCAGCCCAAGGCGCGCATCGAAGGCGATGTGTCGTACAAGGCGCTGGAAATGCACCAAGGTGCCACCATCTCCGGTCAGCTCAAGCCCATGACGGGCAATGCGGAAGAAGATAAACCCGCACTGAAATTGGCGTCAAACAACGGCTGAAGGCATACCCGAGCAAATTGCTATACCATGTGCACAGTGCTTGGGTGAAGCAGGCTTCATCCCCGAATTTTTTGTGTGCGGTCACGCCGCCACGACATATGCAAGAGGTAAATCATGAGCGCATTGGCTGAAAACATCCAGACCGAAATGCCCGCTCCACTGGTCTTCACGGACAGTGCGGCGGCCAAGGTGGCCGACCTGGTGGCCGAAGAAGGCAACCCCGACCTGAAGCTGCGCGTGTTCGTGCAGGGTGGCGGTTGTTCGGGCTTCCAGTACGGCTTCACTTTTGATGAAGTGGTCAACGAAGACGACACCACCATGACCAAGAATGGCGTGTCCTTGTTGATCGATGCCATGAGCTACCAGTATCTGGTGGGCGCAGAGATCGACTACAAGGAAGATTTGGAAGGCGCGCAGTTCGTGATCAAGAACCCCAATGCCACCAGCACTTGCGGTTGCGGCTCCAGCTTCAGCACCTGATCGAATTAGAGACTGCGAGGCCCCAGACCGGAATCGGGTCGGGGCGAAAAAAAGGGAGCGTCAGCTCCCTTTTTTGTTGTCCGCCTGTTTGGTGCTCTTACTGGGCGCTGGCCTGCTGGATGGTGGCCGCCGCATCAAGTTGCTGACGCTGTACCAGCGCCACTGCGTCAAACTGGGCGCGCAATGCCGGGTTGACCGGGATATTTTCGCTCTGGCGGGCGATCTCCAGCGGATCCTGGTGCAGACCGTGGTCGCGGAACTCCAGGTGCAGGTGCGGGCCTGTGGAGGCGCCGGTGGAGCCCACATTGCCGATCAAATCGCCTTGTTCGACCTTTTGGCCTTTGCGGACCTGGATGCGGCTCAGGTGTGCATACACCGTGGTCTTCTGATCGCGGTGCTGGATGTAGATCACGTTGCCGTAGCCGCGCTGCACGCCCGCAAACTCAACCACGCCGTCGCCGATGGTGCGCACCGGTGTGCCGGTGGTCGCCGCGTAGTCCACCCCCAGGTGGGCTTTGTTCTTGCCCGAAATGGGGTGAAAGCGCATGCCGTAGCCGCTGCTGACGCGGGTGAATTCCAGGGGCGACGCGAGGAACGACTTGCGGGTGCTCTGCCCGTCAAACCCAAAGTACGCGCCTTTTTGGCCCGGTGCTTCAAACCAGACCGACTTGTACTCGCGGCCCTTGTTGACGAATTCGGCGCTCAGGACGCGGCCTGGGCGCATGGTTTCGCCATCGGCCTCCAGGCTTTCGTAGACCACGCTGAAGCGGTCGCCTTGGCGCAGGTCGCGCCGGAAGTCGATGTCGGAGGAGAACATTTCGGCGAGTTGCACGGCCACGCTGTCGGGCAGGTTGACTTCGTCGGTTGCGGCGAACAGCGAGCTTTTGATGACGCCGCTGGAAATGCGGCTGGAGGCCGTGAGTTCGCCGGTTTCGATGCGGGCGCTCAGCCGGCCCTGGGGCGAGGTTTCGATGACGAGCCGGCTGAAGCCTTGTTCGTCCTTGTTCAGCCAGCGGGCGCTCAGGCGCTGGAGTTCAAAGCGGTCGTTGGTTTCGACCGTGACCAGTTTGCCGCTGCGGCCCGAGAACAGTTGGCGGGCCAAGTCGTTCTTGCGCACGAAGTCCATGGCTTTGGAATCGCGCACACCCAGGCGCTGCAACAGGCTCTGCGCGGTGTCGTCGCGGCGCACGGTGTCGCTGCTGAACAGCGTCAGCGGCGTGGCTGGGAGCAGGTCGCCGATCAAGGGGTCGGTGTTCAGCGACTCGATGACTTGCTGGACCGGGAGGTCGGCGGCATCGGGTGCGAGAGGGGCGATACCGAAGGCGGTGACACCGGTGCCGAGCAGCAAGACGCCAATGCCTCCGATCACCCGACGGGGGTGGCGGCCTATGCTTTGTAATTGTTGGTGGAATCCTTCGGCCAGTGTCTGGAGCAAGCGGGTCATGAAAAGGCCATTCTGTGGATGGCTGTCGGACGCGGGGCGGGGGTCGGACAACGCAAAAAAGGGTGTTGGAGAGACTTGGTTCACACAAAGTTCCGGTCATGTGCGGCATGACGGCAAGAACCCCGTGTGGATACGTGCAAAAAGCACGCCAACTAAAATCGACCAAGACAACCCAAAAGTATATCCAAGCGCAAAAGCCGCGCATCTGAAGAAACCCGTATGACATCTTTAAAAAACGAAACCAAAAGTGCTCTTCCCGGCGGTGATTCGGGTGGTGACTGGACAGACGGCGTGCGGCACGCCTTGGCTGTGACGCTGCGGGGGTGCGAAGAATTGTTACCTCAGGAGGCCTGGGTCAAAAAATTGTCACATTCTGAAAAAATGGGCACGCCGTTGCGCATCAAGCTCGGACTGGATCCGACGGCGCCCGATATCCACATCGGCCACACCGTGGTGTTGAACAAGATGCGGCAATTGCAGGACCTTGGTCACCAAGTGATTTTTCTGATCGGCGACTTCACCAGCCTGATCGGCGACCCGTCCGGGCGCAACAACACCCGCCCGCCTCTCACCCCGGAGCAGATCAAGGTCAACGCCGAGACCTACTACCGCCAGGCCAGCATGGTGCTGGACCCGGAAAAAACCGAGATCCGCTACAACTCGGAGTGGAGCGAGCCGCTGGGCGCGACCGGCCTGATCCAGCTGGCCTCCCGTTACACGGTGGCGCGCATGATGGAGCGCAACGATTTCCACGACCGCTTCAAGGCCGGCACGCCCATTGCCGTGCACGAGTTTCTGTACCCGCTGATGCAGGGCTACGACTCGGTGGCCTTGAAGGCCGATCTGGAACTGGGCGGCACGGACCAGAAGTTCAACCTGCTGATGGGGCGGCACCTGCAGCAAGAGTACGGGCAGGAGGCGCAGTGCATCCTGACCATGCCGCTGCTCGAAGGCCTGGACGGTGTGGAGAAGATGTCCAAGTCCAAGAACAACTACATTGGCATCAGCGAAGCGCCCAACACCATGTTCGCCAAGGTGTTGTCGATCTCGGACACCTTGATGTGGCGTTGGTACACGCTGTTGTCTTTCCAGTCGATGGCGGCGATCGAGGCGCTGAAGACCGAAGTCGCAGGCGGGCGCAACCCGAAAGACGCCAAGGTGGCGCTGGCCAAGGAAATCACGGCCCGCTTCCACGGCGCCGCTGCGGCCGACGCCGCCGAGCAGGACTTCATCAACCGCAGCAAAGGCGGCGTGCCCGACGAGATACCCGAGCTGGGTCTGGCGGGCGCCCCCATGGGCATCGGCGCTTTGCTGAAAGCGGCCGGTCTGGCGCCTTCGTCCAGCGAGGCCAACCGCCTGATCGAGGGTGGCGGGGTGCGGGTGGATTCCACCGTGATCAGCGACAAAGGGCTCAAGCTGGATGCGGGCACCTACGTGCTGCAGGTCGGCAAGCGCCGCTTTGCGCGCGTCACGCTGAGCTGACTCTTCGGCCGACCAAGGCCGTGCGCGGGAGAGGCTTCAGCGCAGGAACTGGCCGTCCTGGCCCACCACGGTGATCTCGACGAAATTCGAGCCGTGGTGGTTCTCGGGGCTGTAGTTGAGCACGTAGCCGCCCAGATCCAGGCGCCCCAGGTTTTCCATGGCGTTGCGCAGGCTGGCCGAGCTGGGGTCCTTGCCTGCGGCGCGCAGCCCTTCGATCACCACTTGGGCGTTGATATAGCCCACGTAGTGGTCGTAGTCGATGGGCTTGCCCGCCCGCTCCATGGCGGCCTGGAAGCGCCGCGCCAGCGGGTTGGTGGCACGCCAGGGATAGGGTGTGGCCCGGGTGGCCGCCAGACCGCGCGCGTCGTTGCCCAGCGCCTTGACGATGGCAACGCCGACCGAGAGCGAAAAGGTATAGACCGGTACACCGAGCAAGGCCTTGTTGGCCTTGATGTAGGCAACCACCGGCGGTCCCGCTGCGATCATGATGATGCCTTGCGGGCGGGCCTCGGCCAGTTTTTTCGTCACCTCCACGGCATCGGCGCCGGACTTGGCTTCCAGCGCGTGTGAGGCCGCCACGGTGGCACCGCCGGCGACGATCATTTTTTCGACCAGTGGCTTGAGTAGCTGTCCGAACTCGTTGTCTTGGTACACCACCGCGATCCGGTTGCACTGGATCGTGACCAGGTTGCGCACCATCTTGCCGATTTCGTCGGCGTAGCTTGCCTGCGTGGTGAAGAAGTAGGGGTTGGCTTGGATCCGCAGCGCCGGGCTACCGGTGTAGGCCGAAATGAGCGGCACGCGCTTTTCCACAATGTAGGGCAGCACGGCCGCCGTTTGTGCCGTGCCCACCGTTCCCATGAGGGCGATGGCCTTGTGCTGTTCGACCAGGGTTTTGGCGTTCTCCAGGGTCTTCTGCGGGTTGAAGCCGTCGTCCAGGATCGTCAGTTCTATCGGGCGCCCGTCCAGTCCCCCCGCTTGGTTGAAATCGCTGAACGCCACCCGTTGCCCGGTCAGTACCTCGGCCATGAAGGGTGCCATGGCGCCGCTCAGTGGCGCCGACTGCCCGACGACGATGGCGTCTTTGCTGGGAGCGGCGTGCGCCAGCCAAGGCAAGGGCACCGCCGACAAAGCGAGCAAAAGACGGCGGCGGCGAACGGAGATGAGGTGGAGGGTGGACGGCATGGCGCGCGGCGGCTGTGGGTGGACCTCCATCTTTGGTGCGCGCGGCCGCAAGGTCTGTCTGATTCTTGCTGTTGCACTCCCGTGTTTGCTGCAAACTTGCTGCGCCTAGCCTGTGGAAAACCCGTTTGCACCGCAGGCGGCATCGCGCTGGGCGGTCTGCCATTGCATCGGCGTTTGACCGGTGTGGCGTTTGAAGCAGGCCGAGAAATGGCTGGGCGTTTGAAAGCCGCAGGCCAGCGCGATGTCCAGCATGCTCATGGGCTTGCCGGCGCCGTTGTGGTTGGCCCAGAGCAGGCGTTGGGCATGTTGCAGGCGTTGTTCCAGCAGGTATTGGTGCGCGCTGGTGCCGGTGGTCTTGCGAAAAACGCGGCAGAAATGGAACACGCTCCAACCCGCGAT
>NZ_JBFJMY010000023.1:0-20473 GCF_041633695.1 Hydrogenophaga sp. | reverse complement strand
GCCGAAAAAATGACCGCCGTGGACAACGCACAGGTGACACAAGCCCTGGCTGGCGCCAGCTACTGGCGCGAAGAAGGCGCCTTGGGTCTGAACTTTCCACGCATTTTTGCGCGCATCGCACAGCAGTACTTTGATCGCCATGGCGACCACGCGGACACGCTGGCCCGCATCGCGGTCAAGAACCACGCCAACGGCGCACGCAACCCCCTGGCCCATATGCGCCGCGCGCTCGATTTCGATTTCTGCAGCAAGGTGTCCGAACGCAACCCGCTGATCGCGGCCCCGCTGCGCAAGACCGACTGCAGCACGGTGGCCGACGGTGCCGCCGCCCTGGTGCTGGTGCGCGGCGACATGGTGGCCCAGTTTCCGCACGCCGTGGGCTTTCGCGCCGCCTGCCAGGTCAACGACCTGCTGCCCATGTCGCAACGCGACACCCTGGCCTTTGAAGGCCCGCGCCGAGCCTGGCAGGCCGCGTACACCGCAGCCGGTGTCGGCGTGGACGATCTGAGCTTCGCGGAGGTGCACGACTGTTTCACCATCGCCGAGCTGATGGCCTATGAGGCCATGGGCCTGGCCGAGCCTGGGGAAGGCCACCGTTGCCTGAGCGAGGGCACGGTGGCAATGGGCGGCCGCTTGCCGGTGAACCCCTCGGGTGGACTCAAGGCCAAAGGCCACCCGGTGGGTGCCACTGGCGTGTCCATGCACGTGCTGAGCGCCATGCAACTGTGCGGGCAAGCCGGTGAACTGCAAGTGCCCAACGCCACCCTGGCCGGCGTGTTCAACATGGGTGGCTCGGCGGTTGCCAATTACGTGAGCGTGCTCGAACGCAGCCACTGACCAGCGCCTCGACCATGAACATCGCCCAATTGCTCGTGCGCAGCGCCCAAGTGTTTCCCGACCGGGACGCGGTGCTGTTGGGCGAACGCGTGCTCTACGACTACAGCGAATTTGCGCGCCGCGCGGGCGCTCTGGGCGGCGCCTTGTGCGGCATGGGGCTGGTACCTGGTGATCGCGTCGCCCTGCTGCTGCACAACTGCGCGCAGTACCTGGAAATTCTGTACGGCGCCTGGTGCGCCGGTCTGGTGGTGGTGCCGATCAACCACAAGCTGCACCCTCGCGAGGTGGCTTACATACTGGCCGACAGCGGCAGCCGCCTGCTGTTCAGCAGCAGCGAACTCGGCCAGGACTTGCCGTGCGATGGCGCAGACACCGTCCAGCTGGTGGACGCAGACAGCGGCGCATACGCCGCGCTGCTGACCGGGGCCACAGTGCCACCGGTGCCGCGCGAACCGGGCGACCTCGCCTGGCTGTTCTACACCTCGGGCACCACCGGGCGCCCCAAGGGCGTGATGCAGACGCACCGCAACCTGCTGACCATGGCCTTGTGCTACTTCGCCGACGTGGACACCGTGGCGCCGGGCGATGCCAGCCTGTACGCCGCACCCATGTCGCACGGCGCGGGGCTGTACAACATTCCCCATGTGCTGGCCGGTGCGCGCCATGTGATTCCCGTATCCGGTGGTTTTGAGCCGGACGAGATTTTGGCGCTGGCCCGCGGGCTGCGCCACGTGTCGATGTTCGCCGCGCCCACCATGGTCAAGCGGCTGGTGGAACAAGCCACGGCACGCGGTGAAGACGGCGACGGCATCAAGACCATCGTCTACGGCGGTGGCCCCATGTACACCGCCGACATCCAGCAGGCGGTGGCGGTGATGGGACCGCGCTTCGTGCAAATCTATGGTCAGGGCGAATGCCCCATGGCGATCAGCGCGCTGTCGCGCACCCACCTGACCGATCAACACCACCCGCGCCACGTGCAGCGCCTGTCGTCGGTCGGCGTGGCTCAGAGTGGCGTGGAAATCCGCATCGCCGACGGCGACGGTGTGCCCCTGCCCAACGGAGAAAGCGGCGAGATTCTGGTGCGCGGCGACGCCGTCATGGCGGGCTACTGGGGCCGCCCCGAAGACACTGCCCAAACCCTGCGCGGCGGCTGGCTGCACACCGGAGACATTGGCGCGCTCGATGGCGACGGCTTTCTGAGCCTGAAAGACCGCTCCAAGGATTTGATCATCAGCGGCGGCTCCAACATCTACCCGCGCGAGGTGGAAGAAGTGTTGCTGCAACACCCCGGCGTGCGCGAAGTGGCGGTGGTGGGCCGCCCGCACAGCGAGTGGGGCGAAGAGGTGCTGGCCTACGTGGTGCCCAAGCCCGGCCACACGCTGGACCCTGCAGAACTCGACGCGCTGTGCCTGACCCACATCGCCCGCTTCAAGCGCCCGCGCCAGTACCTGGTGCTGGACGAATTGCCCAAGAACCATTACGGCAAGGTACTCAAGACCGCGTTGCGCGATCTCGAACCAAGCCCCAACCCCAGGAGACAACAACCATGAAACTGGTCACTTTCGATTTGCCCACGGGCGAACGCCACATCGGCGCCATGCTCCCCGGAGAACAGACGCTGGTGGACTTCACCGCCTCGTCGGCAGCGCCTGCCATGCGCAACATGCTGGCCTTGATCGACGGCGGCGCGGCCGCCCTGGACCAGGCCCGTGAATGGCTGGACAAACCCGGCGTGACACACGATCTGGCCGCCGTGCGCCTGACCGCGCCGCTGCCCGAGCCACGCCAGATGCGCGACTTTCTGTGCTTTGAAAAACACTTCCGCCAGGCCCGCGCCCATATGCACCTGTTCGGAGCCCTCGCTGCCGAGCGCGACCCGGCCAAGGTGGAAATTCCACCGATCTGGTACGAAGAGCCGATCTACTACAAGTGCAACCGCTTTTCGGTCGTGGGCACCGGCACCGACATCGTCAAGCCCAGCTATTGCCAGATGCTGGACTACGAACTGGAGTTCGCCGCCATCCTGGGCAAAGGCGGCAAGAACATCCGCAAACAAGACGCGGCCCAACACATCTTTGGCTACCTGATCTTCAACGACGTGAGCGCACGCGATCAGCAAATGCGCGAGATGGGCGGCACGCTGGGCCCCACCAAGGGCAAGGACTTCGACACCGGCAACGTGCTCGGGCCCTGGCTGGTCACCGCCGACGAAGTCGGCAACCCCTACGACCTGACCATGGTGGCGCGGGTCAATGGCGAAGAGTGGTCGCGCGGCAACAGCGGCGAGATGCACCACCGGTTTGAAGACGTGCTGGTCCACGCCTCGCGCGACGAGACCCTGCACGCAGGCGAGTTCTTCGGTTCGGGGACGGTCGGCAGCGGATGCGGACTGGAACTGGGCCGGTTCCTGAAACACGGCGATGTGGTCGAGCTGGAGGTGCAAAAGCTCGGCCTGCTGAAGAACCGTGTGATTTTCCAAGACTGAGAAAACCAGCCTTTCCTCCATCCATCCTCTTTCGGAGACAAACCATGCATTCACTGACACTGGTTCTTCGCGCCCTCACGCGCACCCTGGCTACCGCCACCCTGCTGGGTGCTGCCGCCAGCCCCGTATGGGCCCAGAAAATCGTCTTCGGCTACTCGGCATCGACCGCGTTCGCCAACGCCTACGTGGCGGCCAACGAGGGCCTGTTCAAGAAACACGGCCTGGACGTGGAGATGAAGCTGGTGCCCAATTCGGCCACCACACCGGCGGCCCTGATGGCCGGCAGCCTGCAGATCGCCACGCCCACCGCCCCCAACACCATGCAGGCGGTGGAACAAGGCCTGGATCTGGTGGTGCTCGCCGGTGGTGGCTATTACACCAAGGGCATGGAAGACGTGGCCATCATGGTCCGTCCCGACAGCCCCATCAAGACGGCCAAAGACTTCGAGGGCAAGCGGGTCTCCACGCCCGGCCTGAACGCCTTTCTGCACGTGCTGTTCCGCAAATGGATGGCCGAAAACGGGGGCGACTACAAGAAGGTGACCTTCACCGAAAACGCCTTCGCGCAATCGGTGGACGTGCTGCGCTCCGGCCAGGTCGACGGCATTCTCGCGGTGCAGCCGTTCCTGGCCCGGGCCCAGGAAACCAACGCCGGTCGCGTGGTCGCCTTCTACATCGCCGCGCTGGAAGGTTCGGTGCAATCCGGCTGGCACGTTGCCAACCGCAAGTGGGCAGACGAGAACCCCAAGCAGGTTGCCGCGTTCAAGGCCGCGATCGAGGAAGCCTCTGCCATGGCGCTGAAAGATCCGGCCATCGTGCGCAAGGCCAACCTGGTCTACATCCCCTTCCCCGCCGACGTGCAGGCCAAGTTCCCCGACCCGCGCTTTCGCCCCGTCATCACCGCCGACGTGGTGGAGAACTGGAACAAGATCATGCTCGAGCAGGACATGCTCAAGAAGCCCATCGATCCGGCCAAGCTGATCTACAAGTGATCCTGTCGCTGCCCTTGTCCTGAAAGACCCCGCATGCCTACTTCGACCGCCAGCCCTGTTCTGTCCATCACCGGACTGGATTTCACCGTGGGCACGCTCAACATCCTGAGCGGTATTTCGCTCACGGTGCGTGAAAAAGAGTTTGTCTGCATCGTCGGCGCATCGGGCTGTGGCAAGACCACGCTGCTGCGGCTGATGGGCGGACTGCTCAGCCCCACGCAAGGCAAGGTCGAGTACCGGGGCCGCGTAGTCAGCGGCCCCGACCGAGAGCTCGCGGTGGTGTTCCAGGACTACGGGCGCGCCCTGTTGCCCTGGCGCACCGTGGCGGGCAATGTGGAACTGGCGCTGGAAGCGCGCAAGGTGCCAAAGGCGGAACGCGCCGACATCGTGCACGACATGCTGAGCCGGGTTGGGCTGGCGGAGCGCGCCAACGCCTACCCGGTGCAGCTCTCCGGCGGCATGCAGCAGCGCTTGCAGATTGCGCGCTGTCTGGCGCAGGCGCCGCAGGTGTTGTTGATGGACGAGCCCTTCGGCGCGCTCGATGCCATGACCCGGCAAAGCCTGCAAGACGAAGTGGCGCGCCTGTGTGCCGACGCCGGGGTGACGGTGGTGTTCATCACCCACGACCTGGAAGAGGCGATCTACCTGGGCGACCGTGTGATCTCCATGGACAAGCACCCGGGGCGCCTGTCCGAAACCCTGGAGATCGACCTGGAGCGGCCGCGCAACCAGCTCACCACCCGCGAAGACGCGCGTTTCCTGGCCTACCGCCACCGCCTGTTCGACCTCCTGCCACCGGGCCACTGACATGAACCCCATCTTGTTGCGCGTGTTCAAGGGTGCGCTGCTTCCCGTGGCGGTGCTGCTGTTCTGGGAGTTCAGCGCCCGCACCGGGCAGCTCCAGTCCGAAAGCCTGTCGTCGCCGGTCGCGATCTTCCGCGCAGCGCTGGGCGTGGTGCTCGACGGCAGCCTCTTCAAGGCCGCGCTGGAGACCTTTGGCGGCGCACTCGGCGGCCTGGCCGTGGGCGCGGTGGCCGGCATTCTGGTGGGCGTGGCGCTGGGCCTTTCGCGCGTGCTCGCGCAGCTGATGCGGGTGTCCACCGAATCGCTGCGGCCCATTCCGTCGGTGGCGCTGATCCCCTTGGCGCTGCTGATCCACGGCTACGGCTTCAAGATGGAGAGCAGCATCGTCGCTTTCTCCTGCTTCTGGCCGCTGCTCATCATCACCGAAAGCGCGGTGCGCGGCATCGAGCCCCGGCTGCTGGAAGTGGCGCGCGTGCTCAATCTGAGTCTGTGGGAGCGCGTCACCAAAATCATCCTGCCCGCTGCGCTGCCGCGCATCTTCGTCGGCCTGCGGCTGGCCGCTGCGGTCTCGCTGGTGGTGGCGGTGACGGTGGAAATCACCGCCAACCCCATCGGCCTGGGCTACGCACTCATCGTGGCGCAGGAAAGCATGCGGCCCGACCGGGTGTTCGCCTTCATCGGCTGGATCGGCCTGATCGGCTGGGCCTTCAACACCACGCTGCTGCGGGCACAACAACACTGGTTCGGTCGCATGGGCAACTGGGCGGAGCAAAGCACATGAAGTTCCTCAACAACAAGTTGTTCATGTGGTTCGCCAGCCTGGGGGTGCTCGCCGGCCTGGTCGGGCTGTGGCAAGTGGCCGCGCAGATGCAGCTGATCTCGCCCGTGTTCTTTCCGGCGCCCACGCGCAGTTTCGAATCGCTGTGGGACCAGATGGGCAGCGCCGACTTCTGGATCGCGTTTCGCGCCACGCTCACGCGCATGGCACTGGGCTTTGTGGTCGCCTCGCTGGCCGGTGTGGCCCTGGGCGCGGCCATTGGCTTGTCGCCCCGGCTGCGCGCCTACATCGAACCCTCGCTGGAGCTGATACGCCCGCTGCCCGCCTCGGCCATGGTGCCGGTGTTCGTGCTGCTGGTCGGCCTGAACGACCGCATGATCGTGACCGCCATCGCCTTCTCTTCGCTCTGGCCGGTGTTGCTCAACACGGTGCACGGCTTCAAGACCATAGAGCCCCGTCTGGTGGAGGTGGCGCGTATCCTGCACTTGTCGCGCCTGGAGCTGATCTGGAAGATCGCCCTGCCCAATGCCATGCCCGATATTTTTGCCGGTCTGCGGCTGGCGCTCACGGTGTCATTGATCCTCGCCGTGGTGGCCGAAATGCTGGCCGGTACCGTGGGCCTGGGCCAGAACATCACCTTGGCGGCGCGCTCGTTCCGCAGCGCCGATCTGTACGCCGGGATCATCGTGCTCGGGGCTGTGGGCTACCTCAGCAATGTGCTGATGGAACGCGCCGAGCGGCATTTGCTGCGCTGGCGCACCGCATGAACCGCGCTCGAGCGCGGCCTGAACCCCATCCGTTTCTTTCACCCTTTTCACCCACCGGAGACCTCGTATGAAATGGCAATACACCAAAGGACTGCACGACATCGGCAACGGCAACTACGCTTGGTTGCTGCCCGATGGAACCTGGGGCTGGAGCAATGCCGGCCTGGTCACCGACAGCGGCGAGTCCCTGCTGGTGGACACCTTGTTCGACCTCAAGCTCACACGCGAGATGTTGCACGCCATGCGCAACGCCGTGCCCGAGGCGCTGGACATTGGGCAGGTGGTGAACACCCACGCCAATGGCGACCACTACTTCGGCAACCAGCTGGTGGCCGACTCGGAGATCATCGTCTCCCAAGCCTGCGCCGATGAGATGCTCGCGCACCCGCCCGAAGCGCTGATCGACCGCTTTCGCAACTACAAAGACCTGGGCGACGGCGGCGAATTCCTGATGAAGTCCATGGGTCGCGTGTTCGACTTCCGCGGCATCGTCTACACACCACCGACCAAAACCTTCACCGGTGCGATCGATCTGAAAGTCGGCAACAAAACGGTGAAACTGGTCGAGGTGGGCCCGGCCCACACCAAGGGCGACGTACTGGCCTACATTCCCGAAGACAAGATCGTCTACACCGGCGACATCCTGTTCAATGGCGGCCACCCCATTGTCTGGGCGGGCCCGGTCGACAACTGGATCCGCGCCTGCGATCTGATGCTGGGCTGGGACGTGGAGGTCGTCGTGCCCGGCCACGGCCCGATCACCGACAAGTCGGGTGTGCGCGCGCTCAAGCACTACCTGGAATATGTGAAGGCCGAGGCGCGCAAGCGCTACGACCAGGGCATGACGCTGGAACAGGCGGTGGACGACATCTCGCTCAAGGAATTCAACTCCTGGACCGATGCCGAGCGCATTTACGTCACCGTCAACAACCTCTACCAGGAGTTCAGCGGTGACACCTCGCCGCCCGACACCATCAAGCTGTTTGGACTGATGGCGCACTACGAAGAGCGGCAACGCAAGCTCCACGGCAACGTCATCGGTTGCGGCCCCCATTGCGACCACCGCAACCACTGAAAACACGCAAACCCATCCCAACAGGAGCAACACATGGTCTGGAAAATTCGCCGCGTCGTCACCGGGCACGACGCACAAGGTCGCTCGACCTTCATCATGGACGGGCTGGCGCCCAACATCAAGGAAATGGCCTCCATGCCCGGCGTGGCGCTGACCGACTTGTGGGAAACCACCACGGCGCCCGCAGACAACACCGGCAACGCCGACGCCGCCGAGCGCCCGGTCAAGCTGGAGCCACCGCAGGTGGGCAGCATCCTGCGCATCGTGGAGTTTCCGCCCGACACCATGTGGCAAGGCGCGGACGCGGCCAAGGCCTTTGAATCCATTGGCGCAGGCCACGCGCCCGACGCGCATTCGGACGATCCGATGCGCCACAAGACCAGCACCATCGACTACATCATCGTGCTCAAGGGCGAGATTTTTGCCATTCTGGACACCGGTGAAACCCTGCTCAAGGCCGGCGACATCCTGGTGCAGCGCGGCACCGTGCATTCGTGGAGCGTGCGCGGCACCGAGCCCTGCATCGTCGCCGCCATCTTGATCGGCGCCACACCCCACCCCTGAGCCCTCAGGGCGAAGGCGGCATCCCCAGGATGCGGGCGATCAGTTCGCCCGTGCTGTTGACGTCGAGCTTGCGCATCAGGCGCAGGCGGTGCGCCTCCACCGTGCGGTGGCTGACGTTGAGATCCTTGGCGATCTGCTTGCTGGTCAGACCGGTGATGACCCGGGCCGCGATCTCGCGTTCGCGCGCCGTGAGCGGCGCGTTCACGGGCCGGGTGTCGCTGATGTCGTCAAACACCCAGACCACCGAGGCAAAAGGCGCATCGGGCGTGAACGAGCGCCCCGACACCGCACACCAGAACATGTGGCCTTTGGCGTGCCGCATGATGCGCTGATCCCGGTAATGCGCGTTCTGCCGCATGCCCGCCACCCAGCGTTCGCCAATGTGCTCGAACTCTTCGTGCGAGGGGTAGAGCATTTCGGTGGTGCGCCCCACCAACTGGTCCACCGGGTAACCGAACATGTCCGACATGGCCCGGTTGCAGCGTTCGATGATGCGCTGGTGGGTCACCATCAAGCCCACGGGCGCGAGCTCGAAAATCATCTCGGGTTCGGCTATGGAGTCGGACAGGGTCTTGGATTTCATGGGCAATCGTGGGTGGGAGCCATTATGGTGCAGGCCTCCCACGCCATCCAGGCACGCAGGCGACTGCGTCCACCGATGTGCGTTCTTTCCTGGCGCTAGGGCTTTCGAGCCCGGCGCCGCGCGCGGTCTATCGCAACCGCGCCAGACCCCAAGCCGTCCAGCGTGCACAATGAGCGCCTGAACCAGCGGCTTCCACTCCTTTCGACGATGAACACCTCTCCCCGCCCCATCCGCTCCCAGTACGAAGATTTCATGCGCCTGGTGCACACCCAGGGCGTGGCCAAGGGCGACCGCACCGGCACCGGCACCCGCAGCGTGTTTGGCCACCAGATGCGCTTCGACCTGACCGAAGGTTTCCCCCTGGTCACCACCAAGAAGGTGTTTCTGAAAGCCATCATCGTGGAGCTGCTGTGGTTTCTGCGCGGCGACAACAATGTGAAATGGCTGCAGGAGCGCGGCTGCACCATCTGGGACGAGTGGGCCCGCGAAGACGGCAGCCTGGGCCCGGTGTATGGCGTGCAATGGCGCAGCTGGCCCACGCCCGGCGGTGGCCACATCGACCAGATCAGCGAGGTGATGCAGACGCTCAAAACCAACCCGGATTCGCGCCGCATCATCGTGAGCGCCTGGAACGTGGCCGATCTGTCCCAGATGGCGCTGATGCCCTGCCATGCCTTTTTCCAGTTTTACGTGGCGCCAGCCACCGAGCCCGGCGGTCGCGGCCGCTTGAGCTGCCAGCTCTACCAGCGCAGCGCCGACATTTTTCTGGGCGTGCCCTTCAACATCGCCAGCTACGCGCTGCTCACCCACATGGTGGCGCAGCAGTGCGACCTGGATGTGGGCGACTTCATCTGGACCGGTGGCGACTGCCACATCTACAGCAACCACGCCGAACAGGTGGCACTGCAGCTCAGCCGCGCACCGCACCCCTACCCGGTGCTGAACATCAAACGCCGTCCCGATTCGATCTTCAACTACAACTTCGACGACTTTGAAATGCTGGACTACCAACACCACCCCGCCATCAAGGCGCCGGTGGCGGTTTGAGCCCTTGCCCAGGATCTGAGCCATGTTGAACCGCCGCCAGTTGTGGGCGTTGCTGCTGCTCACGCTCATGTGGGGCGTGAACTGGCCCATGATGAAGCTCTCGCTGCAGGAAACCACGCCCTTGTTCTTCCGCGCCAGCACCATGTTCGTGGGTGCCTGCTTCCTGCTCGTTTTCGTGGCACGACGTGGCGACCGCGTGCGTCCACAAGGCCGCGAGTGGCTCACCATCGCCCTGCTCGGCCTGCCCAATGTCTTGGGCTGGCACACCTTGTCGATCTTCGGCGTGCAGGAACTGGCCTCCGGGCGCGCGGCCATCCTCGGTTTCACCATGCCGATCTTCACCGTGCTCATTGGCGCGGCATTTTTCCGGGAACGCATCACGCGCCGGGTTTTGCTGGCGGTGGTTTGCGCTGGCGCGGCGATTGGCCTTTTGCTGTGGCACGAACTGCAAAGCCTGAGCGGGCGGCCCGTCGGCGTGGCCTGGATGGCCTGTGCCGCTGCCAGTTGGGCCCTGGGCACCGTGATGTTCCGGCGTGCCCACTTTGAGCTCACGCCCATGGTGGTGGTGACCTGGATGCTGCTGCTGGGCAGCGGGGTGGTGGCCAGCCTGGCCTTTGCACTGGAGCCCTTGCCGCAGCCGGGCCTGTTCTCCGGCGTCATGTGGGGCAGCCTGGTCTACGGCGGCCTGATCAACTACGGCATCGCACAAGTCATCTGGTTCGGCATGGCGCGGCAGCTGCCGCCCGCCACCAGTGCCATGAGCATCATGGCGATTCCCCTCGTGGGCATACTCAGTGCCACCGTCATCGTGGGCGAAGTCCCGCATTGGCAAGACTGGTTCGCCATGGTGTTCGTGATGATGGCCATTGCCAGCGTGCTGCTGCCCGGCCGGTCAACCCGGCCCGAGGCGGGCGTATCCATGCATTCGGCACAATAAGCGCATGCCTTTGAACCTCATCTACGCCCGGGCCGCCAACGGCGTGATCGGCCGCGACAACCAGATGCCCTGGCACCTGCCCGAAGACCTGGCCCATTTCAAGCGGACCACACTCGGTTGTCCGGTGATCATGGGCCGCAAGACCTGGGATTCGCTGCCGCCCAAGTTCCGCCCCCTGCCGGGCCGGCTCAACATCGTGGTCAGCCGCAACGCCGACTGGCTCGCAGAAGGCGCTAAGCGCGCGGACTCGCTGGAACAGGCCATCGGTCTGTGTGCGCCCGGCGCCGACATCTGGGTGATCGGCGGCGCACAAATCTACGCCCTGGCCTTGCCGCTGGCGCACAAGGTGGTGGTGACCGAAATCGCACAGGATTTTGAAGGCGACGCCCACGCACCCGCTCTGGGTGCCGAATGGCGGGAAACCGCCCGAGAAGAGCACACCGCCGCCAGCGGTCTGCGTTTCGCCTTCGCGACCTACCTGCGCCAGGCCTGAGCGACGCAGCCTGCCTCAAAGCACCAGCACGGCGCGAAAGTCGTTCACGTTGGTGTGCGTGGGGCCGGTCATCACCAGATCGCCCAAGGGTCCAAAAAAGCCGTAAGCATCGTTGCGCGCCAGGTGGTCGGCCAATTTGAGCTTGTGCTCGCCCGCGCGTGCCAGCGTGTCGGGCGCCACCAGGGCACCGGCGTTGTCTTCCACGCCGTCGATGCCGTCGGTGTCCGCCGCCAGCGCCCAGATTCTGGGGTCTGCGCCCAAGGCTTGTGCCAGGCCCATGCAGAACTCGCCGGCCCGCCCGCCTCTGCCGCGCGGCTGACCCTCGGTGCGCGGCTTCACCGTCACCGTGGTTTCGCCACCGCTCAGGATCACACACGGCGTCTGAAAGCTGCTGCGGCCCAGTGCGGTGGAGCGCGCCAAGGCCGCGTGCACCTTGCCCACCTCGCGCGACTCGCCTTCGATTTCATCGCTCAGGATGTAGGCGTTCAAACCCATGGCTTTGACCGCAGCGGCGGCGGCTTCCAGGCTTTGCTGCGGCGTGGCGATCAGGTGCACGGCGTGGCCGTCAAAGCAGGCGTCGCCGGGTTTGGGGGTTTCGAGTGCGCCGCTTTCCAGGCCTTCGCGCACCGTGGGCGGCACGTCGATACCGTAGCGGCGCAAGATGTCCAGCGCCTGGGCGCAGGTGGACGCATCGGGCACCGTGGGCCCGCTGGCGATCACGCTGACCTCATCGCCCGGCACGTCGCTGATGGTGAGTGTGACCACGCGTGCGGGTGCACAGGCCGCAGCCAAACGCCCGCCCTTGATGCGCGACAGGTGCTTGCGCACCGTGTTCATCTCCAGGATGTTGGCGCCGCTTTCCAGCAACTGGCGGTTGACCCGCTGCTTGTCTTCCAGCGAAAGCCCTTCGCACGGCAGCGTGAGCAGCGACGAACCGCCGCCGGAGATGAGGCAGAGCACCAGATCGTCGGCGGTGAGGCCTTGGGTCAGTTGCAGAATGCGCTGCGCCGCGTCCAGGCCCGCCGCATCGGGCACCGGATGGGCCGCTTCCACCACCTCGATGCGCGCGGGCAAACCCTGGGGCCGCTCGGGTATGTGTCCGTACCGCGTGACCACCAGGCCCGACAGCGGCGCATCGGCCGGCCACAGCGCCTCCACCGCCTGCGCCATGGCGCCACCGGCCTTGCCCGCCCCAAGCACCAGGGTGCGGCCTTTGGGCGGAGCGGGCAGGAAGGCGGCGGTGTTGTGCAGCGGCAGGGCGCGCTGCACCGCCACGTCGAAAAGTTGGCGCAACAGGGCACGCGGGTTGTCGGTCGGGTTCATGCAAAGGTCTCGGTCTCTGGGATGGCTTGGATGAAAATGCAAACAGTCCTCCCGATTGTCGCCAATTCCACGGCACCGCCCAACACCGAGCCGCCAGCACCATGAACACCTTGCTGATCGACAACGCCACCTGCATCGCGACCTGCGATCGGACCGACCCGGCCCAAGGCACCGAACTCACCGACGCGAGCCTGTTTGTGCGTGGCCATCTGATCGAATGGATGGGCCCCGCCGCCGAACTGCCACCGGCCTTGCGCGCCGCCGCCGACGAAGTGCTGGACGCGCGCGGCCATCTGGTCACCCCCGGCCTGGTGAACACCCACCACCACATGTTCCAGAGCCTCACCCGCGCCATTCCGGGCGTGCAGAACGCCGAGCTGTTCGGCTGGCTGCGTGGGCTCTACCCGATCTGGGCCGGCCTCACGCCCGAGATGGTGCGGGTGTCGACCCAGGTCGCCATGGCCGAACTGCTGTTGAGCGGCTGCACCACCAGCAGCGACCACCTCTACCTCTTTCCCAACGGTGTGCGGCTGGAAGACAGCATCGAAGCGGCGCAGCAGATGGGCATGCGGTTTCTGGCCACACGCGGCAGCATGAGCGTGGGCCAGAGCGCGGGCGGGTTGCCGCCCGATGCCGTGGTCGAAAACGAAGCCGCCATTCTGAAAGACAGCCAGCGCCTGATCGAAACCTGGCACAGCGCCGACCACGGCGCCCTGCTGCAAATCGGGCTGGCGCCCTGCTCGCCATTTTCGGTGAGCCCGGCGCTCATGCGCGAAAGCGCGGCGCTGGCCCGGTCTTTCAAAGGCCAAGGTGTGCGCTTGCACACCCACCTGGCCGAGAACGACCACGACATCGCCTACAGCCGCGAAAAGTTCAAGCAAACACCGACGCAGTACGCACAAGCACTCGGCTGGCTGGGCGAAGACGTGTGGCACGCCCACTGCGTGAAGCTGGACGACGAAGGCATCGGCCTGTTTGCCGCCAGCCGCACCGGCGTGGCCCATTGCCCTTGCAGCAATATGCGCCTGGCCAGTGGCATTGCGCCGGTGCGCCGCATGCTGGACGCGGGCGTGCCCGTGGGTCTGGGGGTGGACGGCTGCGCCAGCAACGACGCCGCACACATGGTGAACGAGGCGCGCCAGGCCTTGCTGCTGGCACGCGTGGGCCGCGCGGTGCAGGCACCCGAAGTGCGCGGTGGCAAAACTTTTTTTGGCTGCGACCTGGGGCCGGCCGAGATGGGCCCGCGCGACGCGCTTCACCTGGCCACACGCGGTGGCGCGCAGGTGCTGGGCCGCAGCGACATTGGCCACCTCGCGCCGGGCATGTGCGCCGATCTCGCCATGTTCGATCTGCGCACGCTGGGCTTCGCCGGTGGTGCGGTACACGATCCGGTGGGCAGCTTGCTGCTCTGCGCCAGCCCCAACGCGGCTTACACGGTGGTCAACGGGCGGGTGCTGGTGCGCGAAGGCCGCATCACCTCGGTGGACATGGGACCGCTGCTGGAACGGCACAACCAGCTGGCTCTGGCCCTGGCGCAGTCCACCTGAACGGTCTTCAGACCTTGCTCGTCGCCGCCTGCTGGGTGAACGACAAGGCCATGAAATCGACGAAGGCACGCACCCGCGCGGCCATGTGGTGGTGCTGGGGGTAGACCGCGTGGATGTCGGCGTCGGGCGTGTGGTACTGCGGCAGCACCTGCAACAGCCGACCGTTGCGCAGGTAGCGCTCGATGTCCCACTCGGCGCGCATCAGAACGCCGTGGCCTTCCAGCGCCCAGTTGACCGCGATCTCGCCGTCGTTGGTGGCCAGGTTGCCACGCGTCTTGATGGCCTCGGTCTTCACGTGCTTGCCCCGCCCACTGGTCAGGCGCCACACGCCGTAAGCCTCTTCACCCTGCCGTATGCCGATGCAGTTGTGCCGGACCAGATCGTTCGGCACCTTGGGCGTGCCGTGTTTGGCCAGATAGGCCGGAGCGGCGCACAGCAGGCGCCGGTTCGGCGCGATGCGCCGGGCAATCACCCGCGCATCGGGCGGCACGCCAAAACGGATGCAGACATCGAACGAATCCTCGGTCAGCGCGGGCGGGTTGACCGAGAGCTGCAATTGCACGGCCACCTGCGGGTGCTTGCGCGCGAAGCGGGAAATCAACGGCGCCACATGGCTGCGCCCAAAACCCAGGGTGGCATTGACGCGCAACAAGCCTTTGGGCACTTCTCGGGACACACCGAGCAAGGCCTCCATGTCGTCGATCTCGCTCAGAATGCGCCGGGCGTGTTCCAGGTACAGATCGCCTTCGGGCGTCATGCTCATGCGCCGTGTCGTGCGGTTCACCAGCGCCACGCCGACCCGCGACTCCATCTGCGCCAGATGCTTGCTCACGGCAGGTGTGGTGATGCCCAGCTCCCGTGCCGCAGCGCTCAGGCTGCCGGCGCTGGCCAGCGCGGAAAAGAAACCCAGATCGGCCGGTTGGATGGTGCTGCTCATGGCCTGCGTGTGGATGGCATGGATGGATACCGTGGATGGGATTGTTGAATTCAGGTTAACAGTGGATTGAATATAGCCGCGCATCCAGGGGCCGCACAACTCCTAAAGTGGCTGCATCCCCCTTCTTCCACCGAGACCACCATGAAAACCTATTCCATCGCCACCATCCCCGGAGACGGCATTGGCAAAGAAGTTGTGCCCGCCGGACAGGCGGTGCTGGAGGCGCTGGCCGCTTCCAGCAGCCGGTTCCGATTCGACTTCGAGAATTTCGACTGGGGCGGTGACTACTTTCGCCAGCACGGCGTGATGATGCCCGCCGACGGCCTGGAGGCCTTGCGCGACAAGGACGCGATTCTGTTCGGCTCGGCCGGCGATCCGGACATTCCCGACCACATCACCCTGTGGGGCTTGCGCCTGAAAATCTGCCAGGGCTTCGATCAGTACGCCAACGTGCGCCCCACGCGCATCCTGCCCGGCATCGATGGTCCATTGAAGCGCTGCAAGACCGAAGACCTGAACTGGGTCATCGTGCGTGAAAACTCCGAAGGCGAATATTCGGGCGTGGGTGGCCGCGTGCACCAGGGGCACCCCATCGAAGTCGCCACCGACGTCTCGATGATGACCCGCGTCGGGGTTGAGCGCATCATGCGCTTCGCCTTCAAACTGGCCGCGTCACGGCCACGCAAGCTGCTGACCGTGGTCACCAAGAGCAACGCCCAGCGCCACGCCATGGTGATGTGGGACGAGATCGCACGCGAGATCGCTCTGGAATTCCCGGATGTGCGCTGGGACAAGGAGCTGGTGGACGCGGCGACGGCCCGCATGATCAACCGCCCGGCGTCGCTCGACACCATCGTGGCCACCAATTTGCATGCCGACATCCTGAGCGATCTGGCCGCCGCGCTGGCGGGCAGCCTGGGCATCGCGCCCACCGGCAACATCGACCCGGAACACCGCTACCCGTCCATGTTCGAGCCCATCCACGGCTCGGCCTTCGACATCATGGGCCAGGGTCTGGCCAACCCGGTCGGCACCTTTTGGTCGGTCGTGATGCTGCTGGAACACCTGGGGGAACCCGAAGCCGCCCAGCGTGTCATGCGAGGTGTCGAATACGTCACCGCCCATCCCGCCCTGCACACCCGCGACCTGGGGGGCAACGCCACCACGGCGCAGGTCACGCAGGCGGTGTGCGAGCAACTCGCCTCCCGCGCCAAACGCATGAGCGCTTGAAGCGCACCTGCCCCCTTTTCGATTTCGCTGTGTTCCGCCGCTCGCCAGCCGAGCTTTCCCTTTCTACATAACTCAACCGACAGGAGACAAACATGCGCAAACTGCAACTTCCCCGACTGCTGACCACCACCTTGATGGCAGGCAGCTTGGCCGCCAGCCTGGCCTTCACCGCTGCGGCGCAAGCCCAAAGCTATCCCAGCAAACCGATCAACTACATCCTGCCGTTCAACGCCGGTGGCGAGTCCGACATCTCGGCGCGCTACCAACAGTCGGTGTTCAAGAAAGTGGCCGGGGTGGAGACGGTGATCCAGTACATGGCCGGTGCCGGCGGCGCGCAGGCCTGGTCTCAGCTGAACACCATGCCGGGCGACGGCTACACCATCATGGGCATCAACCTGCCGCACACGGTGTTGCAGCCGATGCAGAAGGACGTGGGCTACAAGACCGACGAGCTCACACCGGTGCACTACTTCCACTACACGCCCGACGCGATCTTCGTGCACAAGGACAGTGCGTTCAAGACGCTCAAGGACCTGATCGACTACGCGAAAAAATCACCCGGCATGGTGACCTTCAGCGGCTCCGGCTCCAATTCGTCCAACAACCTGGCGCAGGTGCGCTTCGACGAACTGGCCGACATCAAGACCACCTACATCCCCTTCAGCGGCACTGGTCCTGCCGTCACCGCCATTCTGGGCAAGCAGACGGTTTCGGGCTTCAACTACGCGCCGTCGGGCATCGCCCACGGTGACAAGATGCGGATGTTGGCCGTCGCATCGGAAAGCCGCATGCCGGCCTTCCCCGACGTGCCGACCTTCCGCGAGCTGGGTTTTGATCTGGTGGGCGGCGCCTACCGCGGCCTGTCGGTGCCCAAGTCCACACCCGAAGACATCCGCCAGAAGGTGTCCGACATCGTGAGTGGCATCAACGCCGACCCCGGCTTCAAGAAAAAGATGGAAGACGGCGGCTTCGTTCTGACGGACGTCACCTACAAGGACATGCCCAAGTTCATGAGCGACAAGAAAAAAGAATACGGCGCACTGGCCGAAGCACTGGGCATCAAGAAGCCATAAACCCCAGGAACGACCCCGGAACGCCGCCATGGAAATTCTCCGCTACCTGATCGATGCACTGACACCGTTCAACCTGATGCTGGCCTTGGTCGGCGTCACCCTGGGCACGGTCATCGGGGCCTTGCCCGGGTTGTCGGCCACCATGGCGGTGGCCATTCTGGTGCCCTTCACGTTCAGCATGGCGCCGGCCTCGGGGTTGATCGCCCTGGGCGCCATCTACACCGGTGCCATTTATGGTGGCGCATTTGCCGCGATTCTGGTCAACACACCGGGCACGCCCTCGTCGATCGCCACCACCTTCGACGGCTATCCCATGGCCAAGCGGGGCGACGGTGGTCTGGCCGTGACCCTTGCCACCCTGGCCTCGGTCTTCGGCGGGCTGGTCGGCGCCATCGCCCTCATCCTGCTGGCGCCACCGCTGGCCAACGTGGCCTTGGCGTTCGGACCATCCGAATATTTCTGGATGGCGATCTTCGGGCTGACCTTGATCTCGGCGCTCTCGGTGGGCAACACCGTCAAGGGCCTGGTCGGCGCCTGTCTCGGGCTGCTGCTGTCCACCATTGGCGTGGCGGTGGTCGGCGGCGACGTGCGCTACACCATGGACACGCAAATGCTGCTCGGCGGCATCGATATCACCTCGGCCCTGATCGGCCTGTATTGCATTCCGGTGGTCATCGATCTGGTGGCCAGCAAGGCCCCCCACCTGTCCATCCTGGAGGACGCGCGTGGCTTTCGCCTGGCAGAGGCGCTGCGCATCGGCCTCAAGAGCAAGTTCAATCTGGTGCGCAGCTCGCTCATCGGCACCGCCGTGGGCACCTTGCCCGGCGCAGGGGGTTCCATTGCAGGGCTGATCGCGTACTCCGAAGCGCGCCGCTCGTCGCGACACCCAGAGCGCTTCGGCAGCGGTGAGGCCGATGGTGTCATCGCCACCGAATCGGCCAACAACGCCACCGTCGGTGGTGGCTTCATTCCCACCTTGGTGCTCGGCATTCCCGGCACGCCACCCGACGCCATCATTCTGGGGGCGCTGCTGGTGCAGGGCATCAAGATCGGCCCCTCGCTGTTCAACGAGCAAGGCGAGATCGTCTACACCTTCATGTTCGGCCTGCTCATCGCCACCGTTCTGATGTTGCCGGTCGGCCTGATCCTGGGCCGCTACGCCTACAAGTCCATCGTCCGCATTCCGAAATCCCTGCTGGTGCCGACGGTGGCCTTTCTCACCATACTGGGCAGCTTTGCCATCCACAGCAACCCGCACGACATGCAGATGATGGTGCTGCTGGGTGTGCTGGCCTGGGTGCTGCAACGCTACGGGTTCGCACCGTCGCCCATCGTGCTCGGCCTGGTATTGGGCCAGATTGCCGAACAAGGCTTCGTGCAGTCCTACCTGATCGGCAACGCGCAGGACGCCGTGCTGCAGATGTTCTTCGGACGGCCGCTGAGCATGGCCATCATCGGCTTTGCCCTGCTCACGCTCTTTTATCCGCTGCTCACCAGCCTGTTCGGCCGGGATCGCAACAAGGCCCACACCGAAGCCACCGACACGGTGGTGAAGGCCGCGCAGCTCCGGTACCGCGAGCTGCCCGCGATTCTGTTTGGACTGCTGTTCATCGGCATCGGCGTGGCCGCGTACACCCAGACACGGGACATGTCGGCCATGGGGTCGGTGTTTCCAGGTACGTTGTCAGCAGCATTGGTTCTGCTCTCGGTGATGCTCGTGGCCATGCAGGTGGGTCGGCCCACCGCACCCCGCACACCGGATCGGCCCGGTGCCGTCAAACCATCGGCACCCCGACGCATGGCCGTCATGGCCGTGATGGCGGTCTGGGCGCTGTGTCTGCCGGTGGTCGGCTTCTTCGTCACCAGCCTGCTCGCCTTCCTGGTCCTCACGGCCGTCGCCACCTTCGATCGGCCCAGCCTGCGCGTCGCCGTGGCGTACGCCGTGGTAGCGGTGGTGATCGTGGGAGCGTTCCAGCTCTTGATGTCCCAGGTGCTGCTGATGCGCATGCCGCTGGGTCTGCTGTTCTGATCCGCTCTTGAATGGCTGCCGAGCGTCGGCCACCCTACTCAGCTGACCTGCACTTTCACCTCGCCGCGCTTGATCTCCACGGGAAAGGTTTTCAGCGCTTTTTCGCCGCGCACCACATTGAGCAGCTGGATGCCGGGTGGGAAATTGGCCCAGTCGACCACTTCACCGGTCTTGATGTCGAAGCGCGCCCGGTGCAAGGGGCACTGCACCTTGCAACCGTCCACGATCTTGCCGCGACCCAGCGGAGCGAAGGTGTGGGTGCAGTTGGACTGGGTGGCAAAAAAGCCGTCTTCCAGGTGGTAGACCACCACACGGGCCTCACCCGCCGTGTAGACGGCCATCTTGCCTTGCGGCAGGTCTTCGGCCTTGCAAACGGTGTACCAGGTCATGGCGGTCTCCTACGAAACAGGATGGGCGCAGTTTAGGCCGGTTTCAGCACCCGCACCAGCCAGGCATTCAGATCGGCCACTTCTTCGGCGCAGACCGAATGCGCCATCGGGTAGCTGTGCCATTCCACGCCATAGCCCAGGGCCAGCAAGGCCTCGCGGGTGTCGGTGCCACGGCCGATCTCCACCACTGGGTCGTGGTCGCCGTGGGCCAGAAAGATCGGTGTGCCCTGGTTGGCCTCGCTGCGCTCGGTGGCGGTGTTGCCGGCCAGCGGCAGATAGCCCGACAGACCCACCAGGCCGGCCAGCCGCTGTGGCGCGCGCAGCCCGGCCAGAAGGGTCATCGCACAACCTTGCGAGAAGCCCATGAGCACGGTGCGTTCGGGGGCAACACCGCGTTCGGCTTCGCGCTCCAGCAAGGCCTGCACCAGGGCTTGCGAAGCGCGCAGACCCGCTTCGTCTTCGCGGCGCGGCTGCAGGGGGTCGGTGCTGGGTGGATGGATGTCGTACCAGGCGCGCATCGCGTAGCCACCATTGATGGTGACGGGCCGCACCGGGGCGCTGGGAAAAACAAAGCGCACCG
>NZ_JBFJMY010000022.1:0-20763 GCF_041633695.1 Hydrogenophaga sp. | reverse complement strand
TTCTGATCGCCCAGTTGCGCCACCGCTCACGCCACCACACCCTGAGCCCCGACGACCGGCGCGAGAAGACCCGCATCATGCAGCGCATCCTGCGCGCCGACGCGCAAATCCGCTGCCTGGCCGAGCCTTGGCTGGGCGACCTGGAAGTGTTCTTCGAGAAGCAAAGCGTACCCTTGCACTGACACCCCATGCCGGCCCGAGGCGGACCGGTGCGCGGGCAACAGCCACGCAGGGTCGGAAGGGTCGGCGGATCAAGACACGCCGTGGAACGGCCGCTTGAACGGCTCAGGCAAGAGAGGACTCGGGCTCAGTGCCCTAGAGATGGTCGCGCACAGCGCGGCGGGGAATCAAACCGACATGTTCATGATGTCGGTATAGGCCTGGACCATGCGGTTGCGCACGTTCAAGGTGGCCTGGAAGCCGATCTGGGCCTTTTGCATGGCCAGCATGGTTTCTTCCAGACTGGCCGAGGGGTCGCCCATCTGGACTTTGACCTGCATCTGAGCCGCCTTGTCCTGGGCCGCGCTCACCGATTGCAGCGCGTTCTTGAAGCTGTCGGCGATCTGACCGCCCGCCCCGACCCCGGCAGCGGGGCGTTTCATGGCGGCCTGGCCCAGCGCGCCGACACCCTGGCTGGTCATGGGGTTGATTCTCATATCCATGGCGGTTTCCTTCCACATCTGATGGCAGGCTTCGATGCTAGTGAACACGGGGGCCGGGCACACGGGGAATAGGGGCACAATCCACCGCCTTTTCCTGCATATGGAAGCGGGCGTGGGACCGAATAATGGACCTCAACACCGGGATTTCCCGCTGTTCCTGAGCAACTCCACCGTCCCAAAGTCCCATGAGCAACACCGTCGCAGAAATCGATCTCCAGCCCATGAGCCGCAGCGCGTTCGGCGAGGGTCTGGCGCGCATGGACAATGGGCAGAAGCTCAAGTTCGGGCTCGGTGCCTTGGCCGTTCTGGCTTTGGCGCTGGCGGCGTTCTTCATGAACCGCCAGCCCGACTGGCGGGTGCTGTTCGCCAATCTGAGCGACAAGGACGGCGGCGCCATCGTGGCCCAGTTGTCGCAGATGAACGTGAACTACAAATACTCCGACGGCGGCCAGGCCATTCTGGTGCCCTCGGACAAGGTGCACGACATCCGCCTGCGCCTGGCCTCGCAAGGCCTGCCCAAAGGCTCGGTCGCCGGTTTCGAATTGATGGAGTCGAACCGCTTCGGCATGACCCAGTTCCAGGAACGCCTGACCTTCCAACGCGGACTGGAAGGCGAGCTGACCCGCTCCATCCAGTCGCTGTCTTCGGTGCAGGTGGCCCGCGTACACCTGGCCTTGCCCAACCAGAACGGTTTTTTCCGCGAGCAACAAAAAGCCTCGGCGTCGGTGCTGCTCACCCTGTATGCCGGTCGCACGCTGGACCGCTCGCAGATCGCCGGCATCGTGCACCTGGTGGCCGCCAGCGTGCCCGAGATGAACCCCAAAGCGGTGAGCGTGGTCGACGATGGCGGCAACCTGTTGTCGGCCTCGCCCGAGGGCATGGCCCAAGGTGCCGACACGCAAAAGCTGCAATATGTGCAGCAGATCGAACAGCTCTACACGCGCCGCATTCTGGAGATTCTGGAGCCGCTGGTGGGCCGCAACAACGTCAAGGCCCAGGTCAATGCCGAGGTGGATTTTTCCCTGGTCGAATCGACCTCTGAGCAGCACCGCCCGAACCAGGGCGGTGAACCCGGCACGGTGCGCAGCCAGCAAACCGTGGAAGACAGCGCCGGTGGCAGCGCACAGCCCGCAGGCGTACCCGGTGCCGTGAGCAACCAGCCGCCCGCCACCGGCACCGCGCCCATCAACGGCTCTGCAGCACCGCTGGGCGTGAACGGCAGCAGCGACAAGAGCGGCTCGGCCCGGCGCGAGTCGGTGATCAATTACGAAGTGGACAAGACGGTGAAGGTGGTGCGGGAAGCCAGCGGCAACGTGCGCCGCCTGAGCGCGGCCGTGGTGATCAACCACCGCAGCGTGACAGACAAGAACGGCAAAACCACCCTGGTGCCGATTCCGACCGCGCAGATCGAACAGATGACGGCCCTGGTGCGCGAAACCATCGGCTTCAGCCAGGACCGAGGCGATTCGGTGAACGTGGTGCACGCCCCCTTCAACGTGGAGAAAACCGCCGAAGAATTGGCGCCGCCCGTCTGGTGGCAGCAGACGGAAAACCAGGAACTGGCACGCAGCCTGGCCTGGCCACTGGGCATGCTGGGCATGGGCTTGCTGGTGTTCCTGGGCATGGTGCGTCCCGGCATGAAGATGATGAAAGCCAACGCGGCGCAAGCCGGTGGCGCGCCCGGCAACGCACAACCCGCGTTCCAGGCGGTGCTGAACGAGGCGCCCGACCGCCCCGGTCTGCCGATGCCATCGTCGAAGGCCGCAGCCGACACCTCACACGAGGTCTTGCGTCTGAACGATGCCAAGCGTCTGGCCAAGGAAAACCCCATCGCCGTGGCCAACATCGTCAAGACCTGGGTCAACGGCGAAGCGCCGGCCTGAGCCGCCTAGACCGCGCCCCCGATACCGCCACAAGGACCGGACATGGAAGAACAGGGAATTCAGGACGCCGCCATTTTTCTGATGTCGATCGGAGAAGAGGAAGCGGCCGAGGTGTTCAAACACCTCTCGCCCAAGGAAGTGCAAAAGCTGGGCGAAGCCATTTCGCGCACCCGTGGCATCTCGCGCGAGCGGGTGGACCAGGTGATGGACAAGTTCACCGAAGAAGCCGCCTCGCACAGCCTGCTGGTGTCGGACACCGACAACTACGTGCGCTCGGTGCTCAAACGTGCACTGGGTGACGACAAGGCCTCGCTGCTGATCGACCGCATTTTGCAGGGCGACGACGTCACCGGCATCGAAAGCCTCAAGTGGATGGACCCGTTGTCGGTGGCCGAGCTGCTGCGCAACGAACACCCGCAAATCATGGCCACCATCCTGGTGCACCTGGACTTCGAACAGACCGCTGGCATTCTCAAACATCTGACCGAGCGCACGCGCAACGACGTGATGCTGCGCATCGCCACGCTGGAAGGCATACAGCCCACGGCGCTGAAAGATTTGAACGAGGTCTTGTACCGCGTGCTGTCGGGCGGCGACAAGGTGCGCAAGACCACCATGGGTGGCGTCGGCACAGCGGCCGAAATCATCAACCTCATGGGCACGGCGATCGAGGCTTCGGTGATCGACGCGATCCGCGAGCACGACGGCGACCTGGCCCAGAAGATCATGGACAAGATGTTCGTGTTCGAAGACTTGCTCAAGCTGGACAACAAATCCATGCAGACGGTGCTCAAGGAAGTGTCTTCCGACATGCTCATCATTGCCCTCAAAGGCGCCACCGTCGAACTGCGCGAATTGGTGCTGGCCAATATGTCTTCTCGGGCGGCGGAAAGCCTGCGCGAAGACCTGGAGTCGCGCGGTCCGATGCGCTTGTCCGAAGTGGAAGGCCAGCAGAAAGAAGTGCTCAAGATCGTGCGGCGCTTGTCGGACGAAGGCCAGGTGGTATTGGGTGGAGGCGGCGATGACGGGTTCGTCTAAACCGTCCAGCGGCTCGCGCTTCATCCCGCGCGAGGAAATCGGCGCCGTTTCAGCCTGGCGTTTTTCGGCCATGGACGGCAGCCTGGACGATGCCGAGCAGGCGTCTCCCCTGCCAGCCACCGATCTGATGGAGCAGGCCATTGCCCAGGCCCGGGAAGAAGCGCTGGCCGAGGGTTTTGCCCAAGGGCATGCCGCAGGCAGCGAAGAAATGCGCCATGCGTTGGAGGCCGACATGCGCAAGACCGCCGCCGACGCGTCGGTGCGCATGGCCCAGTTGCTGCACAACACCCAGGACCATTTGCAAAAGAGCGAAGCGCAGATTTCGCGCCACATTCTGGATCTCGCCTGCGACCTGGCCCGCCAAGTGGTGCGCCGGGAAATCCGCAGCGACCCGTCCCACCTGCAACCGGTGATCGCGGAAGCCCTGGCCCAGTTGATCGACGACGGTCTGCCCGCCACGGTGCGCATGAACCCGGCAGACCTGGAACTGATGTCCGAGGGCCTGGATCAGGCCCTGGGCAACCCGCGCCCCGAATTTGTGGCCGACCCGGCCATCCACCCGGGCGGTTGTCTGGTGGAGTCGGCCAGCATGGCGGTGGACGCCACGATAGAAAAACGCTGGTCGCGTGCGGTCGGCAACCTCGGGCTGGACGCCGCCTGGGAAATACAAGAACAAGAACAGACCAGCGCAGCAGAGGAACAAGATGTCTGATTCCATCAGCCGCTGGGGCAATTACATGGAAGACGCGCGCACCAGCGCCAGCGTGCACACGCCGCTGGAAGTGCGCGGCAGCCTGACCCGCCTGGCCGGGCTGGTGCTGGAAGCCGTGGGCCTGAAAGTGCCGGTGGGTTCGCAGTGCCACATCAGCAACGGCGCCAAAGAGCCGGTGCTGGCCGAGGTGGTGGGTTTTTCGCAGGACCGGGCTTTTCTCATGCCGGCGGGCGACACCCACGGCCTGTCCAGCGGTGCCAGCGTCACACCCCTGGCGCCCTACCGCAGCGTGCCGCGTCTGGGCCAGATCAACAAACCGCCTTCGCCCAACGACCGGGGCGTGCTGCGCCTGCCGCTGGGCCGTGGCCTGCTGGGTCGGGTGGTGGACTCGCACGGGCGCCCAATGGACCACCTCGGTCCACTGCAGAACGTGGACGTGGAGCCGCTGGAGCGCGCGCCCATCAACGCCATGGACCGCGACCCGGTGCGCGAACCGCTGGACACCGGCGTGCGCGCCATCAACGCCTTGCTCACCGTGGGCAGGGGCCAGCGCATCGGCTTGTTTGCCGGTTCGGGCGTGGGCAAAAGCGTGCTGCTGGGCATGATGGCCCGCTACACCAAGGCGGACGTGATCGTGGTCGGCCTGATCGGCGAGCGCGGGCGCGAGGTCAAGGAATTCATCGAAGACATTCTGGGTGTCGAAGGCCGCCAACGTTCGGTGGTGGTGGCCGCACCCGCCGACGCGCCACCGCTGGTGCGCATGCAGGGCGCCACCTACGCCACGGCCATCGCCGAGCGTTTCCGCGACGATGGTCTGGACGTGTTGCTGCTGATGGATTCGCTCAGCCGTTACGCCATGGCGCAGCGCGAAATTGCGCTGGCGATTGGCGAACCACCCGCCACCAAAGGCTATCCGCCTTCGTGTTTCGCCAAGCTGCCGCAGCTGGTGGAGCGCTCGGGCAACGGCCTCAACGGCGTGGGCTCGATCACCGCTTTCTACACCGTGCTCTCCGAAGGCGACGACCAGCAAGACCCGATCGCGGACGCCGCGCGCGCCATTCTCGACGGCCACATCGTGCTCTCGCGCTCCCTGGCCGAGTCGGGCCACTACCCGGCGATCGACGTCGAGGCCTCGGCCTCGCGGGTGATGCACAACGTGGCCAGCGCCGGCCATCTGGAGCTGGCGCGCAAGTTCCGCAACCTGTATTCGCGCTACCAGAAGAGCCGCGATCTGATCCAGCTCGGTGCCTATGTGGCAGGCAGCGACCCCGAAACCGACCGCGCGATTCTGCTCTACCCGGCGCTGCAACGTTTTCTGATGCAAGACATGCACGAAGCCGCCGAGATCACCGGTTGCCTGCAGCTGCTGGCCTCGACACTGAACGAAGAACGACCTGCGCGCGACGCCACCGCGCGCAACACCCGCGCCCACCACAACCCATATGAAGGAAGCCAGCAATGACCGTGATCCAGACCTTGAACAAGGTGGTTGAACTGGCGGTCAAACGGCGCGACGATGCACTCGGCAACCTGGCCCAGGCCAAGCGCGAACTGCAGCAAGCCACCGATCAAATGGTCCAGCTCACCGGTTATGGCCAGGAGGCCCAGGCCCGCTGGAGCGAGCGCTGCAGCGTGGGCGTGGACGCGGCGCTGCTGCACCACCACCGCATCTTCATGCAGAAAATCGACCACGCCCTTGCGTTCCAGAAAGAGGTTTTGCGCAACCGCGAAGAACTGGTGGAACGCACCCAGTCCCAAGTGCATGCCGCCGAACGCGATGTGGCCGGCTTGCAGAAATTCACCGACCGCAAGCTGATGGCGATCCGCCAACTGGCGCAGCGCCAGGACCAGAAAAACACCGACGAAATGGCCTTGTCCATCCACCTGCGCCAAAGCCTTGCACAGGCCCAAGCGCGCACCCAGGAGTTGCGCTCATGAGCGACGCCACCGTTTCATCCGCCCCCGCAGCTGCGGGCAACGCGACCAACGCATCGGCCACACGCGCCGGCGGCAAAGCCCGCACCGGTGACGACCAGGCGCCCGTTGGCCTGTTTGCCAGCCTGCTCGCTTTGGTGGGCGCCACACAAGGACCGGCCACGGCCCTGGGCCCAGGCGAGGCGGGGACCGACGCATCCCCGCTCGCACCGGGCGACGGTTCTGCCGCACTGCCCGAGGCCACCGACAACCCACTGCTGGCCCTGCTGGGCTGGATGACGCCCGCACCACTGCAGGCCACCGCAGCCGCGCAAGACCCGGGCGCCTCGACCGCTCCGGCCCAAGATGCCGACGCCACCGGTTTGACCGCGCTGGACGGCTCGGGCGACACCCCGCTCGACGCCCAGACCACGGACGGCGCGATCCCACTCGGGCAGCTCGGGCTTCGTGCGCTGAAGGAAGCCCAACCCGCCCCGACACTGGCCACCCCAACGCCAGCGCCCGAATCGGCCAGCACAGACGCCACGGCGCAGGCACCCGCCGCAGCCACCAACACCCCGTTGCGCTCGCCGCCGAGCGCGGTGGCAGCGACCATGGCCACCGAAACGGTGCAAACCGCCGCACCCGCACGCAAGGCGGCGGCGACCAGCGTGTCCAGCCTGCGTAGCAGCAACCTGGCGCCCGAGACCAGCCGGGCCAGCAGCAACGGTTTGGGTAGCGGGCGCAGCACTGTGGATCTGAACGAGCGCTACAGCATGGGCAAGGCACTGGAAGCGACCACCACGGCCAGCGCAGCCAGCACCGCACCCGCAGCAGCGGCGTCGGCCGAATCGCTCGCCAGTCGCTTGGTCGCACCTGGCGCAAGTGGCCCCGATACCGCCCCCGGCACCCCGGCATTTGGTGGCGCTGAAAACCGCGCAAGCCCCCGCGCCGAGAGCGCCTTGAACGCCGGCGCAGCGCCCGACGGCAGCGCGACACTGGACACGGCCGACGCCGAGGCCCACCAGCTCAACACCTGGAGCAGCGCAGGCGTGCGTCACGCCAGTCTGCGGGTGGGTGAAGGTTCACAAGAAGCGATCGACGTGCGCATGTCGCTCAGCGGCCAGGACATGCACCTGGACTTCCGCACCGACAGCGCCGAAACCCGTGCCCACCTGCAACACAACGCCAGCCAGTCCTTGGGTGAAATGCTCCAGCGCAGCGGCATTCAACTCGGCCATGTGTCGGTGGGTTCACAAGGCCAGCCGCAGGAGCGCCCATCTGAACAAGGCTCGGCCCCCGGCCACAGCGGACGTGGCGGTGTGGGGGATGGCGGCAGCGACGATTCCCGTCCGGTGGCGCGCCCGCCCCAGCAGCGCGCCGACGGTAGCCACCCACTCGACCTGTTCGTCTAGGACCACCGTCCGGCCTTGGCGGCCCCGCCCACGCATGGCGGCGGGTGGGGCGCACCCGCACGGCCACCGCACCGTGGCCCTCAGGGGAATAAGCGGCTTTTCCCATGCTTTTCTGGCGAACACATGGGGGGCACGCGCTCAATAATTCATCCGAACCCACACGTTTTACCGCGTGTTTGGCCACCCGAAACCGGGTGGCAGCCCAGGAGAACCCCATATGTCCGCCACCGCCACCGCCGATGCCGCAGCTCCCGCCAAACCCAAGAGCAAAAAGCTGCTGTTCATATTGATCGGCTTGGTGGTCACGGGCCTGCTGGCGGCGGGCGGTGCGCTGTTCATCCTGAAGATGAACACCGCCAGCCACGACGACAGCGAGGAAGACATCCAGGCAGAGGTGAGCCACGCCAAATCCGGCACGCCGCCGGTGTTTTTGCCGCTGGAGAACATGGTGGTGAACCTGGCAGACGCTGGTGGCACCCGCTTCACGCAGTTGGGCATCACCTTGCAAATCGACTCTGCCAAGACCGGCGAGGATCTCAAGGTCTACATGCCCAGCATCCGCAACAGCATCTTGTTGCTGATCTCGCAACGCTCCGCCGAAGAGATGCTCCAGGTGCAGGGCAAAGAAAAGCTGTCCCAGGACATCATCGCCGCCATTTCCCACGAAATGGGCTACAGCTACGAAGACCCGAACGCCGAAGCCCCCGAAGGCAAGACCAAGCGCCGCCGCGCGCCACCCAACCCGGTGCAGGCCGTTTTGTTCTCCAGCTTCATCGTGCAATAACCAGAGGCAGAGCACCGCCATGTCCGACTCCAATCTGTCCCAGGAAGAGATCGACGCCCTGCTGGAAGGCGTGACCGGCGAAAGCCAGACCCTGGCGCCCGAAGAGCAGCCCGCCGGTGAGGCGCGCGGCTACAGCCTGGCGAACCAGGAGCGCATCGTGCGCGGGCGCATGCCCACGCTGGAAATCGTGAACGAACGGTTTTCGCGCAACCTGCGCCTGGGTCTGTTCAACTTCATCCGCCGCAGCCCCGAAATTTCGGTCGGCCCGCTGCTGGTGCAAAAGTACAGCGCCTTCCTGCGCGAACTGGTGGTACCGACCAACTTCAACATCGTCGCGGTGCGTCCGCTGCGTGGCAACGGTCTGGTGGTGTGTGAACCCAGTCTGCTGTTTGGCGTGATCGACAGCCTGTTTGGCGGCAGTGGCAAGTTCCACACCCGCATCGAAGGGCGCGATTTTTCCAACACCGAACAGCGGGTGATCAACCGCCTGGTGGAGGTGGTGACCGAGGAATACAAGAAGGCCTGGCGCAGCGTGTACCCGCTGGAGCTGGTGTACCAGCGCTCGGAGATGCAGCCCCAGTTCGCCACCATCGCCACGCCCAACGAGATCGTGGTGTCCAGCAGTTTCGCGCTGGAGATCGGCGACATCTCGGGTTCGCTGCACATCTGCATCCCTTACGCCACGCTGGAACCGATCCGCGACGTGCTGTATTCCACCGTGCAGGGCGACGCCATGGAAGTGGACCGGCGCTGGGTCAAGTTGCTGAGCCAGGAAATCCAGGCCGCCAAGGTTTCGCTGGTGGCCGAACTGGCCAAGACCGAGGCCACGGTGGAGGAACTGCTGTCCATGCAGGTGGGCGATTTCATCGAACTGGACCGCCTGCCCTCCATCAACGCACACATCGACGGCGTTCCGCTTTTTGAATGCCAATACGGCACCCACAAGGGCAAATACGCCCTTCGCATCGAGCGCAATTTGCGCGGCAAAGACATGAACTGGCTGGGAGACCCTTATGTCAACTGATACCCCTGAAGCTGTGAGCGACGACTGGGCACAAGCCCTGGAAGAGCAAGGCAACTCGAACACGGGCGCGGACGGTGCACCCGAATTCGAGAAAGTGGCCACACCCGTGACCAATGGAGCCGCTGCGCCCGTGAACGACATCAACATGGTGATGGACATTCCGGTCCAGCTCTCGGTGGAACTCGGTCGCACCAAGGTGCCGATCAAGTACATCCTGCAACTGGCCCAGGGTTCCATCGTCGAGCTCGACGCCTTGGCGGGCGAGCCCATGGACGTGTTGATCAATGGCTACCTGATCGCCCAGGGCGAGGTGGTGGTGGTGAACGAGAAGTTCGGCATCCGCCTGACCGACATCGTCACGCCGTCCGAACGCCTGCGCCGCGTCAACCGCAACTGACATGAACAAGCCCTCATGCGCCTGCGGTTCCGTCCGCCTCAAAGGTCTGCCAGTGCCGCAGGCCGTGTTGTGCGCCGTGCGCCGGAGTCGCTGACATGCTGCAAAACGCCACCCCCGCCCTGATCCTGCTGCTCTTGATGGTCGCGGTGGCCTTTGGCCTCAAGCGCTGGCGCACCCATCTGCCCGGCGCCCTGCGGCGGCAGAACGGCCCGTCGCTGCAAATCCTGTCCACGCTCGCTTTGGGGCCACAGCAGCGTGTGGTCACGGTGCAAGTGGGTGAGGGCGAACAGCGCGTCTGCCTGGTGCTGGGCGTAGCGGCTGGCAGCGTCACCGCGCTGCACTGCCTGGACGGGTCGGCACTGCCACCCGACGCTCCCGAACCCACCACACCAGGTGGCAACACCGGATTCGCGGCCCGACTGGCCCAGCTCACCCAACCGAACAAGGCCCAACCCCATGCGCCGCGCTAAACACATCGGGCGCCCGGCGCTGGCCTTTGCCGCTTTGGCACTGCTGGCCTCAGGCGCCTGGGCGCAAGCCGGGGCCTCGCTGCCGCTGGTGGTGGGCCAAGGCCCGCAAGGCACCAGCTATTCGGTGCCGATCCAGACCCTGCTGTTCTTCACCGCGCTGTCTTTCCTGCCAGCGGTGTTGCTGCTCATGACGGGGTTCACCCGCATCGTGATCGTGCTTTCGCTCATGCGCCAGGCGCTCGGCACGCAATCGGCACCCCCCAACCAGGTGGTGGTGGGTCTGTCGCTGTTTCTCACCCTGTTCGTGATGGGGCCAACGCTGGACAAGGTCTACACCGACGCCTACGAGCCCTACACCACCAACAGCATCACCTTCGAGCAAGCGCTGGAGCGCGGCCAGGAGCCGATGCGCGCCTTCATGCTCAAACAAACGCGCCAGTCGGACTTTGAGCTGTTCGCCAAGCTGGCCAAGCTGCCCGCCGACGTCACGGCGCAGAACGCACCGTTTCGCGTCATCGTGCCGGCCTTCGTCACCAGCGAGCTCAAGACCGCGTTCCAGATCGGCTTCATGATCTTCATTCCCTTCCTGGTGATCGACATGGTCGTGGCCAGCGTGCTGATGTCGCTGGGCATGATGATGTTGTCGCCCGTGCTGGTCGCCCTGCCCTTCAAGCTCATGCTGTTTGTGCTGGCCGACGGCTGGAACATCCTGATCGGCTCGCTCGCCGCGAGTTTTGCCCAATGAAGTTATGTGCCCCCACGCTCCGCCGCTGCGCGGGTCGCTGCCCCCCGAGGGGGCTGGGCCTGCCTTGGGGCGGCCCGGCGGCTGGCCCTGTCGCCCCCACACCCCGCCACTGCGCGGGTCGCTGCCCCGATCCGGGGAAGGGGCCCCGGATACCCGAGGTCGTGGGGCTGGGCCTGCCTTGGGGCGGCCCGGCGGCTGGCCCGTTCAAGCAATCGAACCGTCGCCCTTCTGCGGCTGACCACGAGGACATCTGATGGATCCCCAAGCCGCACTCACCATGGGGCAGAACGCCCTGTTTCTGCTGCTCATGGTCGCCTCACCGGTGTTGGCCACCGTGCTGGGCATTGGCTTGATGGTGAGCCTGTTCCAGGCCATCACGCAAATTTCTGAGCCCACGCTGTCGTTCGTGCCCAAGCTGATCGGCGCGATCGCGGTGTTCGCCATCGCAGGGCCGTGGATGCTGTCCACCATGGTGGAGTTCATCCGCAACACCATCCTCTCGATCCCGAACTACGCGATCTAGATGGAACAGGCCCTGAGTCCACTCTCTGCTTCTTCCGGCGTCCGCTGACATGCTCACCTTCAGCGAAGCGGAGTTGATGGCGTTCATATCGCCCTACTTCTGGCCGTTTCTGCGCATCCTGGCGGTGTTCTCCAGCGCCCCCATTTTTTCCGCCCGCTCGGTGCCCTTGCGCTCGCGCGTGGGCCTGGCCTTTCTGGTGGCGGTCTGCGCCCAGGCGGCGCTGCCCGAGCAAGCCGTGATCGGCTTGACCGACCCGCAGGCCATGAGCGTGGTGATGCAGCAGGTGATCGTGGGTGTGGCCATTGGCATGGCGGTGCGCATCGTGTTCGCGTCGGTGGAGCTCGCGGGTGAACTCATCGGCCTGCAAATGGGCCTGAACTTCGCCGGCTTTTTCGATCCCTCCACCAACTCGCAGTCCAGTACCGTGGGCCGCTTCTTTGGCAACACCACGATGTTGCTGTTCGTGGTCCTCAACGGCCATCTGATGCTGTTGCAGGCGGTCGTCGCCAGTTTCGACACCTTTCCGCTGGGCGCCAGCGCCTTCGAATCGATCAACCGCATGCGCCTGCACGAACTCGGTGCGGTGGTATTCCGCTACGGCCTGTGGATCGCCCTGCCCATGATCGGCATGCTGTTGTTCATCAACATCGTGCTGGGTTTTGTGTCGCGCATCGCGCCGCAGATGAACGCCTTCGCCATCGGTTTTCCGCTCACCTTGTCGGGTGGCCTGCTGGGCATTGCCTTCACCCTGCCGATGCTGGACGCACCGGTGCTGGCGCTGATGAAGCTGGCCACTGGTATGTTCATGGGTGGGTGAGTAGGTAGCCCCCACGCTCCGCCGCTGCGCGGGTCGCTGCCCCCCGAGGGGGCTGGGCCGGCCTTGGGGGCGGCCCGGCGGCTGGCCCTGTAGCCCCCACGCTCCGCCGCTGCGCGGGTCGCTACTCCTGCGAGACGATTCACACCAGGTTGTTGCGGATGGCGTAGACGGTGAGTTCGGCGTTGTTGGCCAGGTGCAGTTTTTCCAGCACGCGGGCGCGGTACACGCTCACGGTCTTGGGGCTGAGCATGAGTTCTTCGGCGATTTCCGACAACTTCTTGCCCGAGGCGATTTTTTGCAGCGTCTGCAGTTCGCGCTCGGACAGGCTGGCGTGCAGTTCTTCGCTCTCCGGGGAGTGCAAGGTGTCGACCAGCATCTGCGCCACTTCCGGCGTCACGTATTTTCGGCCCTGCATCAGGGTGCGGATCGCGGTGATCATCTCGGCCGGCTCGCCGGCCTTGTTCAAGTAGCCCTGGGCGCCGGCCCGCAGGCAGCGGATGGCGTACTGGTCTTCCGGGTACATCGACACCACCAGGGTCTTGACGGTCGATCCCTCATCGCGCAGCGTGGCCAGCACTTCGAGGCCGCCACGGCCTGGCATGTTCAGGTCCAGCACCAGCACGTCGCAGGCCTCGTTGCGCATCAGGTCGCGCAGCTCCGGGTAGCTGCCCGCTTCCCCCACCACGCGCAGGTCCACCGCTTCGGTGATGGTGTCGCGAATCCCCCGTCGAACGACCGCGTGGTCGTCACACAAAATCACTTTGATCATGGCTTCCCTTGTTTTTTTGGTTGAGGCTGTCGGGATCGACCGAACTTTGCAAAGGCACCGAAAGAATCACCGAAGTGCCTCGGGGCGAGGAACTCACATCGAGCCAGCCGTCCACTTTGGCGGCGCGCTCGCGCAGACCGAGCAGTCCAAAGGATTGGCTCTTCTGACGGGCCTGGCTGTCCATACCGCGACCGTTGTCCGTGATTTCCACGGTCAACACGCCTTCGCGGTCGCTCAAGTCGATCTCGACCGCCGTGGCCTTGGCGTGCTTGAACACATTGGTCAACGCCTCTTGCGCCGTGCGGTAGGCCACGAGTTGCACGTCCCGGCTCAGGTTCATGCTGTCCGCCGAACGCCGCACCAGGGTGCGCACACCCGATCGGCGTTCAAAGCTCAGCGCCAGCCACTGCACCGCCGCCACCAGGCCCTGGTCCAGAATGGGCGGGCGCAGGTTCATCATGATGCGCTGGCTGGCCTCCAGCGCGTGCTGCAGCATCTCCAGCGCGGTCGCCACGTGGCTGCGCATGTCTTCGTCGGCCGCGCGCCGGGACACCCAGGCCAGATCCAGCTTCACAGCGGCCAGCGCGCCGCCAATGTCGTCGTGGATTTCGCGGGAAATATCGGCCCGCTCCTGCTCGATGGTTTTTTGCAGATGCTCCGCCAGCTCGGCCAGGCGCTTGCGCGACTCGGCCAGTTCCGCATCGGCGTGCGCCTTCGCGCGGCGGGTATTGCTCACCTCCATCGCCCGGTCGATCACGTGCGAAAGCCGGTTCATGTCGTCCTTGAGCAGGTAGTCGCTCACACCCTGGTGTATGACCTCCACCGCTGCCGCCTCACCAATGGCGCCCGAAAGAATCACAAAAGGCGTGTCCGGCAGCTTTTCCCGCGCGACCTCCCAGGCGTCCAGTCCGGTAAAGCCGGGCAAATGGTAGTCGGCCAACACGACGTCAAAGGCACCGCCCTCTATCGCCTCCTGGAATTCGGCCATGGACTCCACCAGGGTCAACTCGCACGCCATCTGGCTGCGCTGCAGGGCGAACTTCACCAGTGCATGGTCCACCCGGGAGTCTTCCAGATGAAGAATGCGCACCAGCGGCTTGTCGTTGGACTCAGTCATGCCATTCAGAGTGTGTGGATGAACGTGGCATATGGCACGCGGCACAAGGGGTCTGGATCCCGACCCGGCGAAATGGGGCTGAATTTGGCCGGTTATCGGCCGATAGAAAGAGACGCCGGGCTTGAAAATTGTAATGCCCGCCCCGATCAGGCCCTATTCAAACACACACAGCGGAGCACACGACGATGCCGACCCTGCCGCCATCCGTTTCCATGCCAGTGAGTCTGGTGAGCGAAATCCGCGACTCCATTCTCATGTCCATGACCGACCTCAAGCGCATGGAAAGCTTGCTCGACCACGCGGCCGGCAACCTGCTCGCCTGTTTCGACTCCACCAGCGTTGCGCTGGACAACCAGTTCCGCACCACCCCAGGCGACTTGTCGGCCGTGCGCCAGAACCTGCACCAAGCCGTGACCGAACTGCAGTTCCACGACCTGGCCAGCCAACTCATCGCGCACACCAACCACATCTTGCAGCGCTGTGCACTCAGCCTCTCCCACACCGACAGCGGCACCCCGGCACCGCTGTCCACGCCACCACGCGCCTGCCCAGTGACGCAGAGTGAAATGCACGCCGGTTCGGTCGAGCTGTTCTGAGGCGATTCGCCTGCAGCCCCATTTGCCTACCCGGAGCACACCATGTTATCGATTCTTGCCGTAGACGACTCGGCTTTCATGCTGAAGATGGTGTCGTTCACCCTCACCGGAGCGGGCTTTCATGTGGTGGAGGCGGTGGATGGCCAGGACGCCTTCGAACTGGCCCAGGTCCATTCCATCGACCTGGTGCTGACCGACCAGAACATGCCCCGGCTGGACGGCCTGGGCCTGACCCGAAAACTGCGCGAGCAGCCCCGGTACAAAACCATCCCGATCCTGATCCTGACCACCGAGTCCAGCGATCAGATGAAGGACGCGGGCCGGGCAGCGGGCGCCACCGGTTGGCTCGTGAAGCCGTTTGCCCCAGGTCGCCTGATCGAAGTCATTCAGAAACTGGTGCTCTGATGGTGCTGCAGCGCCGCCCCAGTGCCAAGGAAACCCTATGTTAAATACCTCCAGTAACGGCAAATCCAACGGCGGCGATATCGACCTGAGCCAGTTCTACCAGGTGTTTTTTGAAGAGGCGGGCGAGAACCTGGACCAGATGGAGCAACAGCTGTTGCAACTGAATCTGGATCAGGTCGACGACGAAGAACTGAACGCCATTTTTCGCTGTGCCCATTCCATCAAGGGTGGGGCCGCCACCTTCGGCTTCACCGATCTGGCCGAACTGACCCACCAGATGGAGTCCTTGCTCGACAAGCTGCGCCGCCACGAACTGCAGCTGGCACCGCCCATGGTCGATGTGTTGTTGGAGTCGTCCGACGCGCTGCGTCTGCTGCTGGCCCGCAACCAAGGACAAGAGGTGGAGTACGACGGCGGCGCCGACCTGGTGGGACGCATCCGCGAGCTGGCCCGCATACCCAAAACCCGGCCAGCGACACCTGCGCCTGCGGCAGCTCCGCAGGCGACCCCGCCCAACGACGCCATCGCCGCAGAGCCTGCGGACTCGGTCGAACGCGATCTGCAGATTCAGATCGGCCCACTGGACGATCCGGCTCAGGCCGACAGCATCGCCGAGTTGTTCACCGACATCCCTGGCCTGGGCCGCATCGAAGCGCTGCCCTGCGAACAGGACGACCGCCGGATTTACCGCGTGTTCACCACCTCCAGCGACAGCGATCTGCTGGACCTGTTCACTTTTCACGTCAGCCGGGAACAAATTCTCATCACCGCGCAAAGTGCACCCGCCGCTGCCGCCAACGCGCCTGTGCAGGTCGCCACAGCCACCGAGGATTTTGGATTTTTCGACACCCCACACAGCGGCCCGAACAACACGCCGCTGATGAACCCGGCCTTGCCACACGTTCCCCAGGCACTGGCCAAGGCGCCGGTACCGGACAAGCCCGCACAACGCAACGAACAACGCATGGCCAACCAGGCCCAGATCGAAGCCAGCACCTTGCGCGTATCGGTGAGCAAGGTAGACCAGCTGATCAACCTGATGGGCGAACTGGTCATCACCCAAGCGATGTTGGCGCAAAAAGGCGAAGAACTCGACCCCGGCAAGAGCCAGGCGTTTCTGGCGGATCTGGCCGATCTCGACCGCAACACGCGCGACCTGCAGGAAGCGGTGATGTCGATCCGCATGATCCCGATGTCGGTGGTCTTCAACCGCTTTCCACGCATGCTGCGCGATCTCGCCGGCAAGCTGGACAAGCAGGTGGAACTGGTCACCCACGGCGAGAGCACCGAGCTGGACAAGGGCTTGATCGAAAAAATCACCGACCCACTCACCCATCTGATCCGCAACAGCTGCGACCATGGCATTGAAATGCCCGACGCCCGGCTGGCTGCGGGCAAGACGCCGCACGGCACCATCACGCTATCGGCCACCCACCAGGGCGGCTCCATCCTGATCGAAGTGCGCGACGACGGGCGCGGCCTGTCGCGCCAGAAGCTGCTGGACAAGGCACGCCAGCGTGGCCTGGACGTGTCCGATCAGATGAGCGACAGCGACGTCTGGAATCTGATTTTTGCACCCGGCTTTTCCACCGCGAACGAAGTGACCGACGTGTCTGGCCGCGGCGTGGGCATGGATGTGGTGAAAAAGAACATCACCGCACTCAACGGCACGGTGGAGATCGACTCGGCCGAAGGCTATGGCATGCGCGTATCGGTGCGCCTGCCGCTCACGCTGGCCATCATGGACGGCATGTCGGTGCGGGTCAGCGACGAGGTCTACCTGCTGCCGCTGTCCAATGTGATCGAGTCTTTCCAAGTGCAACCCGGCCACATCAACACCGTCGCACAAGGTGTGCAACTGGTCAAAGTGCGCGACGAATACATGCCGGTGTTTGAACTGGAGCGGGTGTTTCAAGTCCCCCGCTTCAAGGAGAACACGAGCAAGCCCATCGTGGTCGTGGTGGAGGCCGATGGCCTGCGCGTGGCCCTGATCGTGGACGAATTGCTGGGGCAGCAACAGGTCGTGATCAAGAACCTGGAATCCAACTACCGCAAGGTTCCCAACATATCGGGCGCCACCATCCTGGGCGATGGCAAAGTCGCCCTGATCTTGGACGTGGGCGGCCTGGTGCGGCGCTCGCGCCATTGAGTCGACAGACTTCGGAAGTTTCACGCATCCCTCGGCCATGCTGCACACCGATCCGATCACCCAATCCGGCGGTTTCATCGATTCCGCGCAGGCTTTGCGCGAACTCCAGGGCAGTCACCACGAGTTCCAATGGACCGATAGCGACTTTCAGCGCATCCGCAGCCTGATACGGCAAAAGGCCGGCATCGACCTGCGCGAAGGTCGGCAAGCCATGGTCTACAGCCGCCTGTCGCGCCGGCTGCGCGAAACCGGCCACCGTTCGTTCCGCGTCTACCTGGACGACCTGGAGCGGAACGATGGCCAAGAATGGCAGGAGTTCATCAACGCGCTGACCACCAACCTCACCGCCTTTTTTCGCGAACAGCACCACTTCGACGTTCTGGCCAAGTACCTGCGCAGCGGACCTTCTTCGGTGAACTGGCGCATCTGGTGCGCCGCTGCTTCCACCGGCGAAGAGGCCTACTCGATCGCCATGACGGTGCGCGAAACACTGGGCGATGCGCGGCGCTACCAATTGCTGAGCAGCGACATCGACACCCGTGTGCTGGCGACCGCCAAAGCCGGTATGTACAAGCTCGATGAACTCAAGGGCCTGAGCCCGGAGCGCATGGCGCGCCACTTCCAGCGCGGCAACGGCAGCAACGCGGGCCTGATCCGCGTCAAGTCCGAACTGCAAAAGCAGATGGAGTTTTTCCAGCTCAACCTGAACGACGACAACTGGGTCTTGCCCGAGCCCTTTGATGTGGTGTTCTGCCGCAACGTGATGATTTATTTCGACGCGGCGACACAGGCCCGCATCCTGCAACGCCTCCACCGCGTCCTGCGCCCGGGTGGTCTTCTTTTTGTGGGCCATTCCGAAAACTTCCGGGATGCCAGCGATCTGTTTGCCCTGCAAGGAAAGACGGTCTATGCACGCCTCTGAACACACGACCACACCCCCGGCGCAGGCCTGCGTCTCGCATACGATTCGAGACGCTTTGTCGCCGCGCCAAGAAGACGCATCCGCCTGCTTTTTCCACGACGCCCACTTCGACTACGACACCGTGAACATCCAGCCGGGCGCGTATTTCGTCACGGCCGAGGACCTCATGCTGGTGGCCGATCTGGGCATGGGCATCGCGGTCTGTCTGTGGGAACCCACGGTCCGCGTCGGTGGCATGAACCATTTTCTCCTGCCCGGAGGCGACCACGACGACGCCTCGCCACGCTACGGCCACTTCGCCATGCACTTGCTGATCCAGGACATGCTGCAACGGGGTGCCCGGCGCGAACGCCTGCAGGCCAAGGTCTTTGGTGGCGCCAACGACAGCCCGTCCGCCGCCGCGCCAGGTGTGGGCACACGCAACACCGCCTGTGCGCTCGAAGAGCTGAGGTCCGAAAGCATCGCGGTACATTCCAGCGATGTGCTGGGCCCGCACCACCGCAAACTGCGGTTTTTCCCCGCCCATGGCAGCGCCATGGTCAAGCACCGAATACCCCAGGTCAGCGACCCGTATCGGGCGACGCCCGCGTCCACGCCGACCCCGATTCCCGCGCCGCGGTACGGCGTGCGCCAGCCTTTTTGACGGAAACAAGCATGTCCAAGATCCGTGTTGTGGTCATTGACGATTCTGCGTTGGTTCGCACCATGTTGACGGCCATCATCAATGGCCAGCCCGACATGGTGTGCGTAGGCACCGCCGGCGACCCCTTGATCGCACGCGATTTGATCCGGGAACTCAACCCGGATGTGCTCACGCTCGACGTGGAAATGCCGCGCATGGATGGCATCGAATTCCTCTCGCGGCTCATGCGCCTGCGTCCCATGCCGGTCCTCATGGTGTCCACGCTCACCGAACATGGGGCCGACGTCACCTTGCGCGCCCTGGAACTCGGCGCCGTGGACTTCGTGGCCAAGCCACGGGTCGGTGTCAGCCAGGGTTTGCACGAGCTCGCACAAGACATCACCGACAAGATCCGCATCGCATCCAAAGCCAAGGTCAAGCGGCTGCCACCCAAACCCGGTGCAACGGACTCGCGCTTCCCCGATACGCGCTTCTCAGATTCGAAATTTAACGACTCGCGTTTTGCGGATTCGCGCATCCAGGAAGACCCGGCACACCGCAAACCGGCGGACCCCAAATCGGCCCCCCCGCTACTGTCGACCGAAAAAATGGTCTTCATCGGCGCCTCCACGGGTGGAACCGAAGCCTTGCGCGAAATTCTGTCTCAGATGCCGGCTGACAGCCCGGCGATCGCCATCGCACAACACATGCCGGCGGGCTTTACGGCCAGCTTCGCGACACGCCTGGACGGCATATGCCGCATCCGTGTGAAAGAAGCACAGGACGGCGAGCGCATGCTGCTCGGCCACGCCTATATCGCACCAGGTGGTCGGCACCTGCGCATCGAGCGCAGCGGCTCCAACTACGTGGCCATCGTGGAGGACACCGACCCTGTGAACCGGCACCGCCCCTCGGTGGAGGTGCTGTTTCGGTCGGCGGCGCGGGTGCTGGGGCCCAATGCGACGGGCATCATGCTCACCGGCATGGGCGCGGATGGCGCTTTGGCCATGCGCCAGATGAAAGACGCGGGCAGCTACAACTACGTGCAAGACGAAGCCAGTTGTGTGGTGTTTGGCATGCCCAGGGTCGCCATCGAATGTGGCGCCGCACACGAAGTGCTACCGCTCACCCAGATTGCGCCGGCCCTTCTGAAGCGCATGGCGCGAAACAAGGACGGGGTTTACCACCGGATTTGAGCGAAGCTCTGGCGTTCCCCAATCGGCGGCGCGCCGAAAAAGCCGCGCAGCGGACCGGCTCAGACCCGTTCGCTGACCAGGCTGCCAGCCTCTAGCGGCGCCAGGCTGCTGTTGCCGTGCTCGTCGTAGGCCACCACTTGTTCTGCGCTGGGCATTTCAACCAAGGCCACAGGCTCAGCGAACAGCTCGCTCTGAACAGGCGCCAAAGCGCGGGTTTGCACCGCAGCAGCGGCCTCCACAGCGCCGCCAGGCGCACTTGCTGCGCTGCTGCCCAGCACCCGTTCCACCACCGCCGCACTGGCTTTCCAGACGCTGGAGAGCACCTCCTGCAGCGCAGGTCTCTGCTGCGCCGCCTGCTCTTTTTCTTCGGCGGCCTTCTGGTCGTCGCGCACCAAAGCCCGGTTTTCCAGATCGGTTCTCACATCCGGGTCACCGCCGCTGGGTTTGTAGGGCAACAAAGGGGCTGCCTGCGCTTCCGCACGGTCTGGCCGTTGGGCCGAGCCCTGGCCGCCGCGCCGGCCCGCAGTTTGCTGGCCCTGTCCGGCATCGGTCTGCGCGTCGCGGGCGCTCCCGGCAACGGGTTGCACCGCAGCGACGGGCGTC
>NZ_JBFJMY010000021.1:0-20910 GCF_041633695.1 Hydrogenophaga sp. | reverse complement strand
GCGGCGTCGAGCCGCTGCAGCGCATCGGGCAGTTCGGCGGCCACGGTCAGACCCAGGTGGCGCTCGGGCAGCGCAAAGGCCGGGTCGCGCAGCACCGCACCCAGCCATCCGCCATCTGCCGCGGTGTCGACGTCCACCCCGCCCACCGAGGCGGGCAGCACCGCTTTTTGCAGCATCTCGGCGTGGCGCTCACCGGCCACCCGGTTGGCCAGCACCCCGGCCCAGGGCAGGCCGGGACGGAAGTGCTGCAAACCATAGGCCAGCGCCGCAAAGGTACCGGCCATGGCCGAGGCGTCGATGACACACAGCACCGGCAGACCCAGGCGCTGCGCCAGATCGGCCGCGCTCGGTTCGCCATCGAACAAGCCCATCACGCCTTCCACCACGATCAGGTCGGACACGCTGGCAGCGGCCAGCAGGCGCCGGCGCACATCGGCCTCGCCGGTCATCCACAAATCCAGGTTGTGCACCGGCCGCCCGCTGGCCAGGGCCAGCCAGTACGGGTCCAGAAAGTCCGGACCGCACTTGAAGGCCGTGACCCGGCGACCCGCACGCGCGTGCAGCCGTGCCAGCGCACTGGCCACCGTGGTCTTGCCCTGGCCCGAGGCCGGGGCAGCGATCAGCACGGCCGGGCAATGCACCGCGCAGGACACCGCCGGTACGGCGATGCTCAGTTGGGCATCCACTTCAGGCCCAGGTACACCGTGCGCCCGGCCATGGCATAACCACGCGCCGTTTGGTAGGCCACATCGCCCAGGTTGTCGACACGGCCCAGCAAAGTCCAGTCTTTGCCCAACGGGGTGCTGGCGTGCAGATTCAACAGGCCGTAGCCGCGCAGGCGGTTGGTGTTGGCCGCGTCGTCGTAGCGGGCGCCCACCAGTTGCAGCTCGGCGCCCAGTTGCCAGTCGGCCACACGGGTGTCGGCCGCCAGCGTGGCCATGCGTTTGGCGCGACGCGCCAGTTGCTTGCCGGTGCTCAGGTCTTCGGGTTGCAGAAAATCCAGCGAACCGCTGAGATTCACGCCATCCAAACGCTTGCTCGCCGACAAGGTCAGGCCGGTGTATTGCGCGCTCGCCGTGTTGCCGTAACAGCCCGGAAAACTGCCCGCGCCGTTGGCGCAGGCGCCCGGTCCCGACACGTACTTGATCAGATTGCTGACTTTGTTGCGGTAGAGCACCGCACCAAAGCCATCGCCCTGCCGCTCGTACTTCACGCCCAGTTCGACGTTGCGCCCCAATTCGGGCTGCAGACTCGGCGTGCCGTACGTGCTGAAGCGTTGGAACAAGGTGGGTGCGCGGAACGCCGTGCCCGCCGACGCAGTGACCCGCCAGTTCGGCTGGAAAGCGTACGCATAGGCGGCACTGCCGGTGCTCTTGCCACCAAACTCGCTGTCGTCGTCGTGCCTCACGTTCAATTGCAGCGTGTGCTGGCCCACCGAATACCCGTATCCCAAAGCCAGCGCATTCTGCGAGCGCTCGGAAACCTTGGGTGTGGTGCTGGCGTTTTCCAGTTCGTCTTCACGCCGCTCCAGCGCCCCGGTGAACAGGTGCGCGCCCTGGCGCCATTCGTTCTGCCAGAGGTAGCTGGTGACGTGGGTCTCGGTTTCGTACACCGAAGGCGCGGTCCGGTAACGGTCGGTGCTCTGGTTGATGCTGACGCGGGTCGAATAGGCATCGGTCCATTGGGCCGACCAATTCAGCCCGGCGGTTTGCAACCCGCTCTTGGCATGGTCGTCGCGACCGGGGGTGAACGCGTCGTATTGCGCATCCAAGTGGTTGGCCAGCAGCGTGGCTTCGAGTCGGTGCGCGCGGTTGATCTGCAGACCCAGCCGAGCCGAACCCGAGGTGGATTCATAGCCGTCCTTGTCGGGATTGGCCGTCGGCTGTGCATTGAAGCCCTTGCTGCGTTCGCGTGCCAAGCCGATGGCGTAGTCAACAGAACCTTGCTTGCCACTGAGTGCCAGGTCCAGCTTGCGCGTGCCCTGCGAACCCACGCCCACTTCGACAGAGGGCGAGAACCCGGCGCTGCCTTTGCGGGTGAAGATCTGGATCACACCACCCAGCGCGTCGGAGCCGTACACCGCTGCAGCCGGGCCACGCACCACTTCGATGCGCTCCACCTGAGACAAGGGAATGGCGTTCCAGGAAGCGCCACCGGTCGATTGCGAGTCAAGCCGCACACCGTCCACGTACACCGCCGTGAAGCGCGATTCGGCACCACGCAAAAACACGCTGGTGGTGGCGCCGGGTCCACCGTTGCGGGCCAGAGCCACCCCGGGCACACGGGCCAGCACATCGGCCAGACCGGCGGCGCCGCTGCGTTCGATCGCAGCGCGGTCGATGATGCTGACATCGGCCACCACATCGGTCAACGGCTGCTCGACGCGGATGGCCGTCACCACCGTTTCTCGCAACATGGGCGCATCGGCCGATTGGGCTTGAGCGGACAGGGAAAAACTGGCCAGTACCGCAAGCGACACAGCCGAAAATGGTGCCTTGCCAGGCACACCAAAGGAAACGTTTGTCATGAAGAGAACCACTGAGAAGTGCCCTCACCGCCTTCCCCGACGGTGCCTGAGCGTGACAGCGGTGCAGCCCTAGCAGGCGCACCACCACTTCGTTGGCCGGTATCCGGGCTGACAGAACCGCCTCCATCGCCTTCCCAGACGGCACGCGGTGTCGTCCAGTGGCTGGGTGATGGGGGCTGAACGACCGGTAGACCCGGATCGTTCGTCTGCTTACCGTTGCGGGGGCAGCGCAGGTTAGGCTCGTCCGGTGTGGATCCGCCCTCCTGCTTCCCGTTGAACTGCGGCGTGTGAACCACACCGCGAGCACCAACAACGGGCATTGTAAGCTTGCCGGGCTTGCGTCAACCCTACAATGCACAGACACCTAGCTGAAACAATGTCCGACCCACAGCACCTTGACCAGATCACCGAGCGTGTTGAACGCTTGCTTCTGCGCCACGAAGAACTCCAGCGCACGAACACTCTTTTGCTGGAGCAAGTGCAGGCGCTTCAAGCCGAGCGGGACTCCCTCAAATCGCGCCTGAACGCGGCTCGCGCCCGCATCGACGCGCTGCTCGATCGCCTGCCACAGGCCACACCCACCGACGCCACCGGCAAGGACAGTGCATGAACAAGCCCGCCGCCAAACCCAGCAAACAAATCGAAGTCCAGATCATGGGACAGAGTTATTTGCTGGCCTGCCCCATCGGCGGCGAGTCTTCTTTGCTCGATGCGGTCGAGCGGGTGGACACCGCCATGTGCCGCATCCGCGATGCGGGCAAGGTCAAAGCACGCGACCGCATCGCCGTGCTGGCCTCGCTCAACCTGGCCTTCGAGTTGTCGCAAAAGGAGGCCGAGGCCTTTCAGGCGTCGTCCTTCGGCTTCACCGAAGCCTCGCCATTCGCCGACAACACGGTTGCAGGCAGCGGAACACAAGACCCGGCGGCACAAGCCCGCCTGGATGAACTGATCCGCCGACTCGATAGCACCTTGGGCAACGACGGTCAATTGCTTTGACCGCTTGGCGCCGTTGCGGCGATTTTTTGGACCAGCGGTCCGCACAGGCCTGCATCAGCGCCTACAATTTGAACTGTCTGCGGTGCGCGTCGGACTTAATTTCCTTGAACCAATGCTCATTGAGCATGGGCTTGGTACATCGCCTGATGGGTGTGATCGTCTCGCGTCAGACGAACCCGAAGTCACGCTGCCCTCGCCCACCTGAACCCCCGGTTCAGGATGACAGTCCGGCGGCACTTGCAGACACCTTTCATGTCCATTGAACCCCTGTTGATCGCCGAGCTGGCCGTGCTCGGTCTGTGTACCGGCTTTCTCGCCGGCTTGTTGGGCATCGGTGGAGGCATGATCATGGTGCCGTTCATCACCATCATCCTGACCGCGCGCGGCGTCTCGCCCGATCTCGCCGTCAAGATGGCCATCGCCACATCCATGGCGACCATCATCTTCACCTCCATATCCAGCGTGCGCGCACACCACCGGCGCGGCGTCGTGCGCTGGGACATCGTCAAACTGCTGGCGCCCGGTATCGTGCTGGGTGCCGCCATCGCCAGTCTCGGCGTGTTTTCCTTGCTCAAAGGCAGTTGGCTGGCGTTGCTGTTCGCCGCCTTCGTGGCGTTTTCGGCCACGCAAATGCTGCTGGACAAAAAGCCAAAGGCCTCGCGCACCTTGCCGGGTGTCGGCGGACAGATCGGTGCCGGCACGGCGATCGGTTTTCTATCGGGCCTGGTGGGCGCTGGCGGTGGATTCGTCAGCGTGCCGTTCATGACCTGGTGCAACGTCGCGATCCACAACGCGGTGGCCACCAGTGCGGCACTGGGTTTTCCCATCGCCTTGTCCAACGCTGTGGGCTATGTGGTGGCCGGACAAAACGTGGCCGACCTGCCCAACGGCTCGGTCGGCTACATCTACCTGCCCGCGCTGGTGGTCATTGCCAGCTTCAGCGTGCTCATGGCGCCGGTGGGCGTGAGAACCGCGCATGCCTTACCCGTGAAGTCGCTCAAGCGCGTGTTTGCCAGCGTGCTGTATCTGCTGGCCGGCTACATGCTCTTCAAAGGCCTGAGCGCCTGAGCGCGCTAGCCTGGCAGACGGTGGTCGGACACCACCATGCCGTCTTCGTCGGCGTAGAGCCAATCACCTGGCCGTACCCACACCCCCTGGATCTGCACCGCCACATCGCGCTGACCTTCGCTGCGTTTCTCGGTGGGCAGGGGCATGGACGCGAGCGCGCGTATCCCCGTCTGGCACAGCGCGAGTTCGGCCACGTCGCGCACGCAGCCGTCGATCACCACACCGGCCCAGCCGTTGCGCGCCGCCGCCGCCCCCAGGTTGCCACCCAGCAACGCGCGGCGCAAAGAGCCACCACCGTCCACCACCAGCACGCGACCTTCGCCTGCACTGTCCACAGCGGCCTTCACCGGGGTGTTGTCTTCAAAACATTTCACGGTAACCACCGCACCGGAAAAACGGACCCGTCCGCCAAAATCCCGGAACACGGGCGGCAGCACACGGAACACGCCCGCGCCATCGTTTTTATGGGTATCGCACAAATCACAGGTGGCAAAAGAAGCGGCTTGGCTCATGGTGAAAACTCGGTTCAAACGGTTGAAAAATGGGTGCTCAAGATGGCGATTTTGAACACAAACCGGCGACCCGACAAAAGCAGAACCCACGGCTGTTGGGCCGCAACACGGCCCGAGCACTGCGAAAGTGTTGTTTTCCGCGCCTATCCCAGGCGTTTTCACCCTGAAAAACAGCCCATTTCCTGACTTCCCATCTTGGATTGCACGGACAACTCCTTTAGCATCCGATACACCGGTGTGAAAGCGCGTTTTCTGCCGGTGAAAACTCCACTTCTATAGAAGGAATGACAACCATGGCAACTGCGAAAAAAGCACCCGCAAAAAAAGCGGCACCTGCAAAGAAAGCCGCCGCTCCGGCGAAAAAAGTAGCCGCTCCGGCCAAGAAGGCGGCTCCCGCCAAGAAGGCAGCTCCTGCGAAAAAAGCAGCCCCTGCCAAAAAGGCAGCTCCTGTGAAAAAAGCAGCCCCTGCGAAAAAGGCAGCTCCGGCGAAAAAGCGCACCCCCAACGCCGCCTTCATGAAAGCCATGACGCCCAGCGCAGCTCTGGCCGCGATTGTCGGCAGCAAGCCGCTGCCCCGCACCGAAGTGACGAAGCAGATCTGGGTGTACATCAAGAAGAACAATCTGCAAGACGCAGTGAACCGCCGCATGATCAACGCCGACGCCAAACTGAAGGAAATCTTCAAGAAGGCCCAAGCGTCTATGTTCGAAATGACCAAGATGATCAACGAACATCTGAAGTGATGCACGGATGGGCCTCGCAGCTGGGTTGCTGCACCAAGGCCCTCCATCCAAGAATGCCGACACCGTCGGCATTTTTTTCGTCTGCTTGCTGGCTAGGGTTGCTCGTGGCATATCCCCGTGTCGCAAAACCGGTGCGCCCCCGTGTGTGTGGAGAACACCAAAGGGCACCATTGCCTCGGCAACTGTGAGAAACTGCGCCAAATTACCTACATATCTACAAATTTGTGGCATGCCGGCCTCTTCCTCCCCGACCTTCTGCGCAGCTGACAACCTGAACGCCGGTCCTGAGTACCCGAACGACCTTCCCTTGCAGCAACACAAGGTGGTCTTGGTGATGGATCTGGTGGAGTCGGTGCGTCTCATGGCCGCCGACGAAGCGCGGGTGGTGGGCCACTGGCACCGCTTCATACAACACGCCAGCGCACAAGTGCTGCCCGCCCATGGCGGGCGTTTGGTGAAGAGCCTGGGCGACGGCTTTCTTGCCGAATTCGACACGCCCGGCTCGGCGCTGCAAGCCGCGCTGCAACTGCACCGCTACTTCGACACCGTCAACCAGAGTTTGCCGATCGACTCGCAACTGCACTTGCGCGCCGGCCTCAACGCCAGCCACCTCTACGTGGACCGGCACGACGTGTATGGCCACGGGGTCAACCTGGCGGCGCGGGTGGCCGGCCTGGCCAATCCAGGGGAGACGGTGGTCACCGCCAGCGTGTACGACGGCATGGTCGACGGTGTGGACGGCGTGGTGCAAGACATGGGCGAGAGCTTCCTCAAGCACTGGCCCGAGCCCGTCAGAACCTGGCTGGTGTCGCCCGTTCCCACGGGTCAGGCGGGCGTACCGCGTGTCGAGCGCGAAGCCCTGACCACCGATTTCCGGCCATCCATTGCCGTCATTCCGTTCGAGGCGCGCAGCACCAACCCCGAACAGCTGGTGATTGGCGAACTCATTGCCGACGGCGTGATCGCGCAACTGTCACGCAGCCAGAACCTGCGCGTGATCTCGCGCCTGTCCACCACGGTGTTTCGCAATCGAGGTAGCAAACCGTCGCAGATCAACACCCTGCTCGACGCGGCCTTCGTGCTGTCGGGCAGCTACGCCTTGCTGGGCGAATCGCTGGTGGTGATGGCCGAGCTGTGTGATGCGCGTTCTGGCGAAGTGGTGTGGGCGGAACGGCTGGTGGGCAGCACCGGTGATCTGCTGGAAGCGCAAAGCGAGTTGCTCAACACCCTGGCCAGCACCTGTGCGCAGGCGCTCATGCATTCGGAAGTGGAACGCACCCTCACCCTGCCGGTGCCACGGCTCGACAGCAACGCCCTCATGCTCGGTGGCATCACACTCATGCACCGCTCCACGCCGCGCGATTTGCAACGCAGCCACCAGTTGTTGGAAGCCGTTATCGAGCGCCACAACCGCGTGGCAGCGCCCAGGGCCTGGCTGGCCAAGTGGTACATCATGCAAGTGGTTCAAGGCCAGTCGGACAATCCGGCGAAAACCTTCCAACGCGCCATTGATGGTGCGGATCGCGCTCTCGACCTGGAACCGCAAAGCTCACTGGCCCTGGCCATCAAGGGCCACGCCTTGTGCCACCAGGGCAAGGATGTGGATGCCTCGCACCGCGCCTTGCAAGAAGCCACCCAGGCCAATCCCAACGATCCCATGGCCTGGCTGTACAGCAGCGTGTGGTCCACGTTGTGGGGCAAGGCGGAAGACTCCGTTGGAGAGGCGGAAACGGCACTACACCTCTCGCCGCTCGATCCACAAAAATACTATTTTGAGATGATGCTGGCAACCAGCTATGCGGCTTCACAGCAATGGGGCCGCGCTGCCGACTTGTGCAGTTCTTCGCTGTTGAAAAATCGGTACCACCTACCCACCATTCGGTGCTTGATGGTTTGTCTATATGAACAAGGTCTGACAGCGGATGCACAACGGGTTTTTCAAACTCTGATGACGCTGCAGCCCGACTTGACGCAAGCCACATACCTCGCCTCAAGTGGGCAGAGCCCCTTCCGACAACGTGTAGCCAAAGTATTTGCGGGATTGGGTCTACCACTCAACTGAGTCATTTATTCAACAAGGAGAAATCATGAGCGGAGGTGCAAGCGGAGGTGCAAGCGGAGGTGCAAGCGGAGGTGCAAGCGGAGGGGCGAGCGGAGGGGCGAGCGGAGGCGGTGCTTACGTTGCCGACGCCCTCATCCTCAGCCGAGCCGCCCTAGTGGGCCCCTTCACCGGCGCCACACTTCAAGTCACGGAACCCCCGTTCGACAAAGCCACCAACCTCAAGCTCTGGGCCGACGGCCCGCGCGTCACGGTCTGCTTCACCGAACTGGTGGAAGGCCTGCTGTTCAAGGCCAACCCCAGTACCAAACAGGCGGAACTGAGGTTTGCCAATCTGCAAGCCAGCAACGTCCAGCGCAAAACGCTGGTCAAGCTGCGGGCGCCTGGCAAGAGCATCTTCAAGAAACAGCTCGACTTGGTTGCCGCCTATGCCGACCTGCGCGCGGACCGCGCCAGCGAAATCGTGGCCGAGTTGCCTTTTCCTTTGCCGTTCTGGGCTTCCGTGATCGGCCTGAGCGCGCACCGCCACGGAAAAACGCTGCAACTGCTCGATCTGGCCTTTTCGCTGGCCTTCCATGTCGAGATGCGCTTCAAGCACATCTTCGCCATCAGCCGTCCGGTGGAGCATTCCCCGCAGATACAGCCCATGGTTCCCACGCCCGGTCACGGCAGCTGGCCCAGCGGCCACGCCACCGAAGCCTTTTTGGTCGCCACCTTGATGGAGTCGCTGCTCAATGCCGCGTCGCCCAGCGGCGGCACACGCAACGGCCGCGCCAGCCGCGAACAACTGCAGCGGCTGGCCGCTCGCATCGCGGTGAACCGCACGGTGGCGGGCCTGCACTACCCGGTGGACAGCGCGGCTGGCCGCTTGCTGGGCACGTCCCTGGCCGAATACCTGGTGGCGCGCGCCAACGGCGGCAAGGTACACGAGCGCGGCTTCGACGGCCGCCTGTTCGAAGGCCCGAACGGCGCGGCGCTCGACTTCAGCTTGCAAGACCCCATGGACCACACTCACGGCAACGCCTACACGCGCTCCGCCGCCAGCACGCCCGTGGCGAAAGCGCCGCTGGTGGAATGGCTCTGGAAGGAAGCGATCAAGGAGTGGGCATGAGCCGCCGGGCCGCTCCCAAGGCGATGACCGCAGCGCGCCGCGCGGAGGTCTCGTCGTCCTGCCGCCGGGCCGCTCCCAAGGCGATGTCGGCTGCGCACGGCGCGGGGGTCTCGCCATGAGCTCACTGCCCCCGACGCCAGCCCACCCCTGGAAGCCGCTGCCCAAAGGCGGCTTCACCGGCACCGTGTGGAGTGCCCCCGGCGCCACCAACGGACAAGATCCTTACCTGATCTGGGCCGAGGCCGATCGTTTTGCCGGTTACCACTTCGGCCATGGGCGCGGCTCGGACACCCAGCCCAAGTGGTTGCCCATCGTGATCGAACTCACCGCGCTGGCCGATGTACCCGCTTTGGTGGCGGCCTCGAGCACCGCCTGGCTGCAGATACCCCAGGTCTACCTGAACGTGCCCGGTCTGCGCTTTTGCAGTGCACGCGTCAAACCCAAATTTTTCGCCCGGCTACGCAGCGACCCCAGCCTGCGCGGTTTGATCGCGCGCTTCGAGCTGGGTTTGCCGGTGGGCCACCACACACACGCGCTCAAAGACCCGTGCACCCCCAGCAGCCAGCCCACACCGGCCCCAGGCCTGTTGCAAGGCAAGGTGTTGGGCTTGATCGACGGTGGCCTGGCACTGGTCAACAGCGCCTTTCTCGACCACCGAGGCCAGGCACGGGTGAAGCATTTCTGGCGCCAGGACGAAACCCAGGACGGCAACTGGCCCGGCGACCAGCCCCGTCGGCGCGTGCCGCTGGACCCGGCCCGCGCCGGACCTCGCCCGCCCGACATGGGCTACGGCCACGAACTCTCCGGTGCCGCTATCGACGCTGCCATGGCCCGCTACACCCGCAACGCTCAGGTCGATGAAGATGCGCTTTACCAGCACTTGCAGCTCTGGGATCTGAGCAAACCCATCAACCACGGTACCCATGTGGCCAGTCTGGCTTGCGGCCCTCGTGCCTACGCCAGTTCAGCCGGCAACGAGAACACGCCGCCCAACTGGAACCCCACCGACGATCCCGCCAGCCGCTGCGATCTGGTCGCGGTTCAACTGGACTGGTCGAACGTTCTGGACACGTCGGGTGGCGCCATGAACGTGAGCGTGCTCGATGGGCTGATGTACATCCTGGCGCGCTGTGCGACCAGCGCCCAGGTCGTGGTCAACATCAGCTGGGGCACGCTGGCGGGCCCGCACGACGGCAGCTCCATCCTGGAGGCGGCCATGGATCAACTGGTCAGTTTGTTGGGCGAGCGGCTACAAATCGCCGTGCCTGCGGGCAACGGCTACCAAGGCCGCACCCATGCCAACGCCGAGCTTCAGAAAGACAAGCCCCTGACCCTGCACTGGCGCGTGCAACCCGACGACCGCACGCAAAGCTTTGTGGAAATCTGGCTGCCCGACGATGCGTCGGAGGTCGACATCGCGATCACCCCACCCGGCCATGTCCAGCCCCTGCCCAAAGTGCGCAGAGGACAGTCGGGGGTGTGGGAAGGCAACGGCCCGCACCCGCTGTGCGGCTTGATCTACCCCGCCAGTTCCGCCCTGGGCACCCAGGGCACTTGTGTTCTGCTGGCACTGGCACCCACTTTCAGTTTCCGCAAGCAAGTGGCGACAGCTCCCTTTGGCTCGTGGCGCATCACGCTGACGAACAAAGGGCAGGCGCCTGTGGTGTTTGATGCGTATGTGGAGCGCGACGATGTGGCTCTGGGCCAGCACACCGGTGCGCGCCAATCGTATTTTGAAGACGCCGCCTACGACACCAGCGGCAACATCGGCAGCTTCGTGGACCACGCCGACAATCCCACACCGATACGCCGCAGCGGCATCTTCAACAGCTTGTCGACCGGATTGCGTACGGTGAGTGTGGGCGGCACCCGCCGACAAGCCGATGCATGGAGCCGCTTTGCCCTCTACTCACCGCGCAGACCCGACCCGGACGCCAGCCGCCCACAGCGACCCGGCGTGAAAACGGTTCCGGATACGCTCCAGACGAGCGACGACAACGTGGCTTTGTGGGGAGTGCTAGGTGCGGGCAGCCGCAGCGGCAGCACCGTGCGGCTGGCGGGCACCAGTTCCGCGGCTCCACTGCAGGCCCGTGACATGCTCAACAAACGCTGAGTTTTGCTCGTTGGCTTGATTCAATCCTCGCCTTCAGGCCCTCTTGACGCCAGGCTTGGTCTTGATCGCGGGCTTTGAACCTGACGGCGCGCACCCGCAAGGCACTGGGTGCGGGGATTCACCGCCCCGGCAGATAGGGTGAAATGTTCTTCATGGCCCGGTCCACATACGCATCCTTCTCGCCGACCGGCGCCACATAGTGCATGGCCGCCCGCGCCGCCTCAAGGCCTTCGGTGCGTGCGATGACCCACGCAGCCAGATAGGCCGAAGCCAAACAACCACCGGCCGTGGCCACGTTGCCGTCGGCGAAAAACGGCTGGTCCAGCACCTGCACGCCCGCTTCTTGCACCCAGGGTTTGGTGGTGAGGTCGGTGCAGGCCGGCACAGCGCCCAGCAAACCCAGCTTGGCCAACACCAGCGTGCCCGAGCACTGGGCGCCGATGAGCTGGCGAGCCGGGTCCAGTTGCAGTGCCGCCATGATGCCGGCGTCGTTCACGACCTCGCGGGTCTGCATGCCACTGCCCACCAGCACCACGTCGGCCAATGGCGCCTCTTCCAGCCTGGACTGCGCCTGGACCGTCACGCCGTTCATGGACGTCACTGAGGCCTCGGGGCAGCACAGTGTCACCCGCCAGTTGGCTCTTTTGATGCGGTTGAGCACGCCCAAGGCGATCAGGGAATCGAGTTCGTTGAAGCCCTGGAAGGTGAGGATGGCGATGTGCATGGTGATCTCCTGTTGGGTCGTCTTCGCAAATTCCGGCCCTGGGGCCCATTGGCACGCAGCTTGCGCGGCGTGTTGCGGCGGCTCCGCAGATGGCATCCGATCCTACCCGCAGCTTTTTAACGCAGGTTCACAGAACCGGGCTCACTTTCTGATAGCTTCAAAGGCTCATGGCACTTTCGCTCGACTTCCTCACCCTGCCCCTGCTGGCTGCGGCTTCGCTGGTGTTCTTCAGCGTGCTCGCGGGCGTGTTTTCCGCGCGCGCGGGCTTTTCTTTTCTGCTGGTGTTTCTGGTGGTGGGCACGCTGGCCGGTGTCGATGGCCCGGGCGGTCTGGTGTTTGACGATTTTCGACTGAGCTTCTGGGTGGGGAACGTGGCACTGGCGGTGATCCTGCTCGATGGCGGACTGCGCACCCACATCACCACCTTTCGCACCGGCTTGCGGCCTTCGCTGCTGCTGGCCACGGTGGGCGTTTTGCTGTGCGCGGGCGTCACCGGCGCGGCCGCGCACTGGCTGCTCGACCTGTCCTGGCCGCTGGCTTTGCTGGTCGGGGCCATCGTGGGGTCCACCGACGCGGCGGCGGTGTTTTCGCTGCTCAAATCGTCGGGCGTGCAGCTCAACGAGCGCGTGGCCGCCACGCTGGAGATCGAGTCTGGCATGAACGACCCGATGGCGGTCTTTCTCACGCTCACCTTCATCACCATTGCCTTGTCGGCAGATGCCGGAGGGTTGCAGCTCTCCGATGGCATGGCCGTGCTGCGCTCTTTGATGCTGCAATTTGGCTGGGGCGCCGCCCTGGGTCTGTTGTTCGGCTGGGGTCTGGCCGAACTGCTCAAGCGGCTGGTGCCCGCCACGGATGGCGGTGGTGGCATCCGCGCCCTGCTCATCGTGTCGGGCGGTCTGGCGGTATTCGCCCTCACCACCTGGCTGGGTGGCTCGGGTTTTCTGGCGGTCTACGCCATGGGCGTGATGGCCGGCAACCGGGCACGCAGACAAGTACGACCGGCGCTGTCGGCCATGGACGGCTACGCCTGGCTGGCGCAGGCCGGCATGTTTTTGCTGCTGGGCTTGCTCGTCACACCCACCGAGATGCTGCGCACACTGTGGCCGGCGCTCGGTGTTTCGCTGGTGCTGATGCTGGTGGCACGCCCGCTCTCGGTCTGGCTGTGTCTGGCGCCATTGCGCTTCAACCGACGTGAAATCACCTTCATTTCGTGGGTGGGCTTGCGCGGCGCGGTGCCGATTGTGCTGGCCGTTTTCCCGGTGATGGCGGGTGTGCGCGGCGCGGAGACCTTCTTCAATGTGGCGTTTGTGGTGGTGCTGACTTCGCTGCTGTTGCAAGGCAGCACCATCGGCTGGAGCGCGCGGCGCCTGGGGGTGACCCTGCCCGATCCGGACGACACCGAACACGCGCGCCGGGTGTTTGGTGATTTTGAGCTCAACGCCAGTACACCGCTGGAGGACCTGTGCGCCTTTTACGCCCTGCCCTTGCCGGCCGACACATCGCTGTCGGTTGGCGGGTGGTTGCTGGCCGAGTTGAACCGCCCACCGGTGGTGGGCGACAGCGCCACCCTGGGGCCGGCGGCTGTGAGCGTGCGCGAGATGGTGGGTGAGCGCATCACACGGGTGGGCATCAAACTGGGATGAAGCCTGCGCTTGCGCGGCCCAAGCCAGCTCAAGACACCGCGCAGGCGCAGCGCTCACCTGCCAGCACCTGCAGCAGATTGCTGGTCGCCAGGGTGGCCATGGCGTGGCGCGTCTCGTGGGTGGCGGAGCCGGCGTGCGGCAGGGCGGTGACCCGCGGGTGGCCGCGCAGCGGCGAATCCAGCGGCAAGGGCTCGGTCGCGAAAACGTCCAATCCGGCTGCGCGCAGGTGGCCGCTGTCGAGTGCCGCCAGCAACGCCGGCTCCTGCACCACGGCCCCCCGCGAGCCGTTGACAAACACCGCACCGGGTTTCATGGCCGCAAAATGCCGCGCGTCCATGAGGCCGCGTGTTTCGTCGCTGAGCGGCAGCGTGCACACGACGATGTCGGATTCGGCCAGCAAGCTGTGCAGCGCCACATGCCTGGCGCGCCCGGCGAGTTCGGGTACTGCAGCCGCGCGGCGGCTGTGGTACAGCACGGGCATGCCGAAACCCAGCGCGGCGCGCCGCGCAACGGCCTGACCGATACGGCCAAAGCCCAGAATGCCCAGGGTTTTTCCATGCACGTCCCAGCCAAAAAGTGCTTGGTCGATGTTGCGCGTCCAGTGGCCTTCGCGCACGTAAGTAGCCAACTCGACCAAGCGCCGGCTGCTCGCCATGACCAGCGCAAAGAGGGTGTCTGCGGTGGTTTCGGTGAGCACACCGGGGGTGTGGGTCAGCACAATGCCACGTTGCCGCAGGGCCTTGAGATCGTAATTGTCTATGCCCACCGAAACGCTGGACACCGCTTCCAGCCGGGGCGCCTGTGCCAGCACCGCCTGGTCGATGGGGTAGCTCGAACCGATCAGGCCCTGTGCCGCTGGCAACGCCGCCCAGAAGGCATCGTGCTGGCTCGCGACGCGCGGGTTGGCCACCAGCACTTCGTGGCGATCCTGGAGGCGCGCCAGTTGGTCTTCGGGCAGCTCACGGAAAACGAGCACGCGCTTGCGGGTCACTGTTCGAACGCCTCCAGTTCGGCGCGCGTGGGCAAACCTTCGGTGTCACCCAGCACCTGCACGGCACGGGCTCCAATCCAGGCACCTCGGCGCACCGCTTCGGGCACGCTGCGGCCTTCGAGCAAACCGCTGATCACGCCGACGGCAAAACCGTCACCGGCGCCGACGGTATCGACCACTTGCGGCACCGAGAACCCCGCGACCCGTCCGCTGCCGGCGTCGCCCTCGTAATAGGCGCCCTGCGGACCGAGCTTGACGACCACCAACTTGACGCCCTGCTCCCGGTAAAAGCGGGCAATGCCTTCGGGGGTTTCGGCACCGGTCAAAAACTGGCCCTCTTCTATGCCCGGCAGCACCCAGTCGGCCTGCACGGCCAAGCTGTTGATGGCATCGCGCATGCGTTCGGGGGTCGCCCACAACGTGGGGCGCAGGTTGGGGTCGAAGGAAATGCTGCGGCCTGCGGCTCGCATCAAGATCAGGCTGCGTTGCGCCGATGCCAGACAGTTGTCCGACAGCGCCGGAAACACCCCGGTGGCGTGCAGATGGCGCGCCGAGCTCAGCCATGCTGCATCGATCTGTTCGGGCTGGAACAGGCTGGCCGCCGAACCTTTGCGGTGGTATTCCGCCGGTGGATCGCCTCCGCCGGCCACACGCCCCTTCAACTGAAAGCCGGTGCGTTGTGTCGGGTCGCACACCACGTGCGAACAGTCGACGCCCTCTTCTTGCAAGGCGCGCAACAAGTAGCGGCCCATGGAATCGGTGCCGAGCCGGCTGGCCCAGCCGACCTTCGCGCCGAGCCGGGCAAGGCCGATGGCGACGTTGGTCTCGGCACCTGCGGTGCGCTTCACAAAAGACTCCACGTCTTCGAGCGGGCCCGGGCGATCGCCCACCAGCAGCAACATGGCTTCACCGAAGGTGATGACGTCCAGATTCATGCTTGCCCCGCTGCGATGCGCCGCAACTGCTCCACTTCGCGCCGCGTCACCGCCAGCAGGTCGTCGCCCACCAGCGGGTATTCGATCGCCCAGGGCAAGCCCGCGGGCATGGGCCGCAACACGGCGCGCCATGGCGCCGCCGATTCGGTCAGTGGCACCGCTACCCAGCGCTGCGGCTGGCGCTACACGCCCTTGCAGTGCACATAACGCACACGCGGTGCAAAAACGGCGGCGGCCTGCAGCGGGCATTCACCGGCCCAGTGCCAGTTGCCCACGTCGAAGGTCATGCCCAGTGGCAGGTCGTGCGCCTGCGAGGCTTCGAAGAACGCGGCCATGGCAGCCACGGTACCGGCAGCAAACGTCTGGTCGTTTTCGATCACGAGCTCCACCTGGCTGGCCGCCAGACGCTCGCGCAACGCCACCAGCGAACCGGCCGAAGCCGCCCGCCAACCGCCCATCGACATCTTCAACCGGGGTGCTCCCAGGCACTGCGCCGAGGCGAGGCCGCGCTCCAGCGCGGCCAGGTCGAGTGCACCGTCACCGGCCCACAGGCCTTCTGGGCTGGAATACACCCGCTGAACCATGGGCAAGGCCGCCGCGATGGCCGTGAGTTCGGCTTCGCCGCCGGTCAACAGCTCGCCACGCACTTCGACGCCGTCTGCGCCGGCTTGCACGGCCAGCTGCGAAAACCAGAGTTGCCCATGTCGACGCACCTCGGCAGCGCCGTACGAGGACAGCGATATAAAAACAGCATTCACGTCAGGTAGGGGCCGTCTGGCCGTGTGAGTTGAGGATCTGGCCCAGAAAGGCCTGGAGCTTGGGGTGTTTGGGTGCCGAGAAAAACGCCTGAGGCGGTGCTTCTTCGACGATGCGGCCGTCGGCCATGAAGATCACCCGGTCCGCCACGCTGCGCGCAAAACCCATTTCGTGCGTGACACACAACATGGTCATGCCGTCTTCCGCCAGGCCAATCATGGTGTCGAGCACTTCTTTGACCATCTCGGGATCGAGGGCGGAGGTGGGCTCGTCGAACAGCATGATCTTGGGGTTCATGCACAGGGCCCGTGCGATCGCCACCCGCTGCTGCTGCCCTCCAGACAGCTGGCTGGGGTGCTTGTGGGCCTGATCGGGAATGCGGACCCGCGTGAGGTAATGCATGGCCTGCGCTTCGGCCTCTTCCTGGCTCACGCCGCGGCTGCGCATGGGGGACAGCGTGCAGTTCTGCAGCACGGTCAGGTGCGGGAACAGGTTGAACTGCTGGAACACCATGCCCACCTCCCGGCGCACCGCCTCCACGTTTTTTCGGTGGTGGCCGGTGAGCTCGATGCCGTCGACCACGATCTTGCCTTTGCCCGCAGTTTCAAGGTGGTTGATGCAGCGGATCAAGGTCGACTTGCCCGAGCCCGACGGCCCGCAGATCACGATGCGTTCGCCTTGGCGCACGTCGAGATCCACGTCGGTCAGCACTTGGAAATCGCCGTACCACTTGTTGACTTTTTCCAGCCGGATGATGGGATCGGTACTCATGTCTCGTCCAGTGGCAGCGCGCTCAGTTGACCGGCAGAGAAGGCAGGTCGGACTGCAGCCACTTTTTGTAGAGTTTGTTCAGTTCGCCATTGCCGGTGTTTTTGGCGACGAAGTCGTTCATGGCCTTGAGCATCTCGGGCTGGCCCTGGCGCATGGCAACGGCCATGAACTGCTGCTTGAGCACCAGCTTGTTTTCGTAAGCGTCGCCGGCGCGCTTGGCGATCTGCGCCGCCACCGTGGTCGAACAACCAATCGCATCCACCTGGCCGGACAGCAGCGCCTGCATGGCCGAGGCATCGTCGTCGAAGCGGCGGATGTCGGTGCCCTCGGGCGCCATCGCGGTCAGGGCGGTGTCTTGCGTGCTCGCACGGGCCACGGCCACGCGCACACCTTTGAGATCGGCCGGCGTCTTGATGGTGGTCTTTTTCTCGCCATACAACACGATGGTTGCGGCCGAATACGGGCGCGAAAACTGAACCTGCTTGGCACGCTCGGGCGTCACCGCCAGCGAGGCCACCAGAACATCGACCTTGTTGGTCAGCAGGAAGGGAATGCGGTTCGGGCCGGTGACCGAAATCAGGTTGAGCTTGACCCCCAGGTCTTTGGCCAGCAGTTTGGCCACATCGGCGTCGTAGCCGTCGGGGTTGTTGGCGGTGTCGACTGTTCCGTACGGCGGAAAGTCCACCAGCATGCCGACCGTGATCGAACCCTTTTTCTGGATCTCGTCAACGCTCTGGGCGGCGGCGGTGGGCGCCCAACTGGCCAGCGCCAGGCTGTAGACCAGGGTGGCGGTGGTGGCGAGCAAGCGGCGGCGGTACATGGGGGTCATGGTGTTGTCTCCAGGGTTTGAAGGGGAAGTGGTCAGCGCGCCAACACGGCGGCGCTTCTTTTCTCGATGCGACTGGCCCACAGGGACAGCGGCCAGCACAGCGCGAAATAGATCGCCCCGACAACGCTGAAGACGATCAGCGGCTGAAAGGTGGCGTTGTTGATGATCTGCCCGGCGCGGGTGATCTCGGTGAAGCCGATGATGGCGGCCAGGGAGGTGCCCTTGATCACCTGCACCATGTAGCCCACGGTGGGTGGCAAGGCGATCTTCCAGGCCTGGGGCAGCACCACATCGCGCATGCGCGCCGCGTAGCTCAGGCCCAGCGCGTCGGCCGCTTCCCACTGGCCCCGAGGCACGGCCTGGATCGAACCGCGCCAGATCTCGCCCAGGAAGGCACTGGTGTTCAGAATCAAAGCAAGGCCGGCGGCGATCCAGGGACTGATGTCCAGGCCCAGCACAGGTGCACCAAAGAACACCAGAAACAGCTGCATCAACAAGGGTGTGCCCTGGAATACCTGGATAAAACCAGTCGCCAGGCGCTGGGCCACGCCGCTTTCGCTGGTGCGCGCCAGTGCCACGAGCAGTCCACCGACCGCGCCGCCCACAAAGGCGATCAACGAGAGCTGCACCGTCCATTGGGCAGCTTGCAGAATGAACCAGAAATCCGAAAATCCGAATGTACGCATGGTGGTTCCTGGGGCTCAGCGCCGATCGGGGTACGACAGCACACGGCGCTGGATCAGCCGGAAGACGCCGGAGAACAGCAAGGCCAGCGCCAGGTAAATGCCGGTCACGACGATGTAGATCTCGAAGCTGCGAAAGGTCTGCGACTGCAGGTTGGACGCGACCGAGGTGAGGTCGTCGGCAGAAATCACCGAGACCACGGCAGAGCTGAGCATCAGCAAGATGAACTGGCTGGTGAGCGCCGGGAAGATGGCGCGCAACGCCGGTTTCAGGATGATGAACTGGAAGATCTGGTGCGGCTTGAGGTTCAGCGCCTGACCCGCTTCAATCTGCCCTTTGGGGATCGACTCGATGCCCGCGCGGATGATCTCGGTGGCATAGGCACCGAGGTTCACCACCATCGCGGTCAATGCGGCGGTGTAAGGCGACCAGCGCAAGCCGATGGCCGGCAATGCAAAGAAGAAAAAGAACAACTGCACCAGGAACGGGGTGTTTCGGATCAGCTCGATGTAGGCCTGGATCACCCAACGCAGCGGTGTGGGTCCCGAGGTCTTGCCCCAGGCGCAAACAATCGCGACCAGCAGACCCAGCACGGTCGCCATCAGCGAAAGCTGAACGGTGATCCAGGTGCCCTTGAGCAACAAGGGCCAGGCGGCCAGTACGGCTGAAAATTCGAAGGTGTAATCCACGGTGAACGCTGAAGTGTGAAACCGGTTTCCATTGTAGGAAACCGGTTTCCAATCGCCATCAGTAGTTACCCTAGATTCGTAAAATCGCGTGGTTGGAACGGAGCAGGAACGGGCTAGCGCAGCGACGACGCCCGAGGCACCAGCCGGCCCGCCAGGAAAATCTGACGCGGTGGCGGGTTGTGCCCCTGCAGCCGTTCGAGCAAACAGGTCACGGCGATGCGGCCGATCTCTTCGGTGGGTTGTTCGATCGTCGTCAACCCAGGCCCCACCAGGGGCGCCCAGACGGTTTCGTCTATCCCCACGAAGCCAATGTCACGGCCCAGACTCCATCCGAGACGGACCACCGACGCGGCCACGCGCAAGGTGATGCGGGCGTTGCTGGCCATCACCGCCACCGGTCGCGTGCCGCCGCGCTGCTTCAAGCCGATCAACGCTTTGTCCAGTGCGGCGTCGTCCCCGTCCGCCACCTCGATCACCTGGGCAGCCGCCGCACCCAGTCGGACGGCGGTGAGGGAGCGGAAAGCCGCGACACGTTCGATGCGCGGGCTCACACCGGCCACCGGCTCGCTGATGTAAAGCAGTTCGCACCAGCCGTTTGTCAGCAGGTGTTCGACGCCTTGGCGCACGGCGTCGGCGTTGTCGAGCGAGACGAAGTCGGCGTTGATGCCATCGAGCTTGCGGTCGACCAACACCGCTGGCTTGCCATGCCGGGCGATCTCTTTGGCTGCGGTCGGATCGGCGCCCAAGGTGTTGAGCACAAAACCCTCGACCTGGTAGGAGGCCAGCGCCTCAATGCCTTCGCGCTCGCGCTGGCTGGCGTTGCCCAGATTGAACAGCATCACCAGATATCCCGCCTGTTGAGCCGCGTTTTCCGCTCCACGCAACACCGCCACCGAGAAGGGATTGGTGATGTCCGCCACCACCAGCCCGATCAGGCGCGAACGACCGCGTTTGAGTGCCTGCGCCATCGGACTGGGCATGTATGCGAGGTCGGCGACAGCCTTTTCAACCCGCGTGGCGATCTCGGGCGATAGTCGGGTGGTGCGGTGGTTCAGGAAGCGCGAGACCGTCGCCTTGGATACACCCGCAGCGCGCGCCACGTCGTCGATGGTCACGCGCACCTCGCGCCTCTCAGTGTGGGTCTCAGGGGACTTCATTGCCATAAGGGACTTTTTGCGTTGCCTGGAAACCAGTTTCAGACGCATGGTAGTCCATCGACGCCCGGTTCATCGGCGCCCGGCGAATCGCCGCGTCGCCCTGGACCCGGCCGACACCTGTTCCGCAAGCCCATCGGCTACACTAATAACCAATCAGTCATTAAAAATTTCCCCTTGGCCCTGCCTGCACCTTCCCCCTCCAGCCCTGCGCCCGGCGACGCCGATGTCCCGCCGCGCCAGCGCCGTGAGCGGCGCAAAGAGGCACGCCCCGGCGAGTTGCTGAGCGCGGCGCTTTCGCTGTTCGTGGAAAAGGGTTACGCCGCCACCCGGGTGGAGGAAGTGGCCTCACTGGCGGGTGTCTCCAAAGGCACGCTGTTTCTCTACTACCCCAGCAAAGAAGAGCTGTTCAAGGCGGTGGTGCGAGAAACCATTTCGGGGCGCTTCACCGAATGGAACGAGGAGCTGAAAAAATTCGAAGGCGACAGTTCCGCGCTGGTGGCCTATTGCATGCGCTCCTGGTGGGAACGCATCGGCATGACGCAGGCCTCGGGCATCACCAAGCTGGTGATGACCGAAGCCAATCTGTTCCCCGAAATCGC
>NZ_JBFJMY010000020.1:0-21211 GCF_041633695.1 Hydrogenophaga sp. | reverse complement strand
CTCAATGCGGGGGCCGACGACTACCTCACCAAACCCTTCAACCGGGACGAATTGCAAGCCCGCCTGCAGGCCATGCTGCGCCGCGCCAGCCTACCCGCCTTTGGGCAGGCCAGTGCCACCCGGGTGGGCGACAGCACACCGCTGCTGCGGCTCGACCCCCAACTGCCCCGCGCCTGGCTCGGCGACGAAGTGGTGGAACTCACGCAGCGCGAATGGGTGTTGCTGGACCTGCTGCTGCGCCGCCAAGGCCATGTGGTGAGCCGCGAAGACGTGCTGGCGGCGTGGCAGGCAGAAACCGGTGAAAGCGGTGGCGTGGCGTCCACCGCGCTGGAGGTGTATGTGCACCGGCTGCGGCGCAAGCTGGGCAACCCGGGTCTGAACATCCGCAACATACGGGGACTGGGCTATATGCTGGAACTCGCCAGCGATTGAACCGGCCCCGCGCCATGCCCCATCCACCCACCTTGTCTCTGCGCCGCCAACTGCTGCTGTGGCTGTTGCTGCCGCAGCTGGTGTTGTGGGCCGGTGGTGGTCTGCTGGCCTACCGCATCGCCCTGAGCTACGCCGAAAAAGGCATCGACCAGTCGCTCACCCAGTCGGTGCGCGCGCTGTCGCGCCAGGTCAAGCCGGTGGGCTCGGGTCTGCTGGTCGATTTCCCCCGGGCCGCGCAAGACGTGCTGGAGCAAGACCCCAAGGACCGGGTGAGCTACATGGTGTCGTCGCCGCCGGGCCAATTTTTGCTCGGCAACGAACAACTGCCGCAGCCCAAAGAAGGCCCCTTGCGCACCGGTGAACCCCTGCTCTACCGGGCCATGGTGGAAGGCAAGCCGCAGCGCATCGTGGCGCTGGACTTGAGCTACGGCGAAGCCGATGCACCCCAGACGCTGCGGGTGCAGGTGGGCAAGAGCTTTGCGGTGCAGCAGCGCATTGCGCGCGAACTGGTGGCCGACATGCTGGCGCCACTGCTGGCCCTGGGCGTGCTGCTCAGCCTGCTGGTGTACGGCGGCATACGGCGGGGGCTTGCGCCGCTCACGCGCCTCACGGCCCAGCTGGAGCACCGCTCGGTCAATGCGCTATCGCCCATCGGCACCACACAAGCGCCGAGCGAAGTCCATGCGCTGGTGGAAGCCATCAACGGCTTGCTCGACGAGGTGGCGCGCAGCGTGCACCAGGAAAAGCGTTTTCTCAACGACGCGGCGCACCAGTTGCGCACGCCACTGGCCGGGTTGATCTGCCAGGCCGAACTGGCGCAGCAGGAAACCAGCGACCCGCCGCTGAAGCTGCGCCTGAACAAGGTCTTGACCGGCGCCGAGCGCAGCGCCCACCTGGTGCACCAGTTGCTGACCCTGGCCCGCAGCGAATCCCAGGTGCGCCTGCAGCAGCTGGATCTGGCCTCGCTGGCGCGCGACGTGGCGCGCGAATGGACACCGCGCGCGATCAGCGCCGGCATCGATCTGGGCTTTGAAGGCGAAGAGCATCTGGTGATCGATGGCGACGAGCTGCAACTGCGCGAAGCCATGGCCAACCTGATCGACAACGCCCTGCGCTACACCGAGCGCGGCTGCACGCTCACGGTCCGCGTCTGGGGCGCGGCACAGGCCGCGCACCTGGTGGTGGAAGACAACGGCCCCGGCCTCAGCCCGGACGAACTCACCCATGTGTTCCAGCGCTTCTGGCGCGCCAGCACCCGGCCCGGCGGCTGCGGCCTGGGGCTGGCCATCGTGCAGGAGATCGCCCACCGCCACGGCGGGCAGGCCCGGGTCACCCGCCGCAGCCCGCAGGGCTTGTGCATCGAACTGGTGCTGCCCATGGTCGGCCACCAGGAAAAGCCGGTGGCCTTGAGCGCCATGAGCGCCTCGAGCCCCTTGAACCCATTGAGCGAGGCCTGAACGCCCGGTCTGGCCGGGTCTCGGTCAGCCCACCCGCACGCCGGTGCTCTTGTCGAACCAGTTGTTGTGGCGGCCGCTCACCGTCATGCCCACGCGCTCGCCCAGCTGGGTTTTGGTGTTGGCGGCGGCCCGCACCGTGATCAAACCGACCTCGGTTTTCAGCACCACATAGGTGTCGGCGCCGGTGGGCTCGACCAGCACCACCTCGCCGCGCCAGGGCGCGTCGTCGCTCAGGTGGATGTGTTCGGGGCGCTGGCCCAGGGTCAGCTCGGTGGCATCGGGACAAGGCAGATCGAGTGCGCCACCGGCGAACACAAAGCGTCCTTGTTCACCCTGGCCCTGCACCTTGCCGTCGATGAAGTTCATGGTGGGCGAACCGATGAAACCCGCCACATAGGTGTTGGCCGGGCGGCGGTAGATTTCGTCGGGCGTGCCGATCTGTTGCAGCACGCCGCCTTTCATCACCGCGATGCGGCTACCCAGTGTCATGGCTTCGATCTGGTCGTGCGTCACATACACCGTGGTGATGCCGCTGAGCTGGTGCAGGCGCTTGATCTCGGCGCGCATCTCGACCCGCAACTTGGCATCGAGGTTGGACAGCGGCTCGTCGAACAGGAACAGCTGCGGGTCGCGCGCCAGGGCGCGGCCCATGGCGACGCGCTGGCGCTGGCCACCCGAGAGCTGGGCCGGGCGGCGGTCCAGCAGGTGCTCGATCTGCAGCATCACCGCCACTTCCTGTATGCGCTTCTTGCGCGCTTCCAGGGGCACTTTGCGCATCTCCAGCGCAAAGCCGATGTTGTCGGCCACGGTCATGGTCGGGTAGAGCGCATAGCTCTGGAACACCATGGCGATGTCGCGCTGGGCCGGTGCCACGCCGATCACATTCTTTTGCCCGATGCGCAGCTCACCTTCGGACGGTTCTTCCAGACCGGCAATGATGTTGAGCAAGGTGGACTTGCCACAGCCCGAGGGGCCGACCAGGATCAGGAACTCGCCGGGTGCGACCTCGATGTCGATGCGCTTGAGCACTTCGACGGCTTTTGCGCCCTTGCCAAAAACCTTGCGGATGCCCGCGATGTGTACAGAAGAAGCCATGCTGATTACCCCTTCACGGCGCCTGCCGTGAGACCTTTCACAAAATATTGACCCGCCAGCACATAGACCAGCATGGTGGGCAGACCGGCGATGATCGCGGCCGCCATGTCGACGTTGTAGCTCTTGACGCTGCTGGTGGTGTTGGCCATGTTGTTCAGGCCCACCGTGACCGGTTTGCTGTCTGCGCCGCTGAAGGCCACGCCAAACAGAAAGTCGTTCCAGATGTTGGTGAACTGCCAGATCAGGGTGACCATGAGAATCGGCGTGGACATGGGTATCACGATGCGCCAGAAGATGCGGAAGAAGCCCGCGCCGTCGATGCGTGCCGCGTTCACCAGTTCGCGCGGAATGGCGGTGTAGTAGTTGCGGAAGAACAGCGTGGTACCGGCCATGCCCGCCAGGCAGTGCACCAGGATCAGACCGACGATGGAGCTCGACAGCCCCAGATAACCCAGCACCTGGCTCATGGGCAAGAGCACGACCTGGAACGGCATGAAGACACCGAACAGCAGAAAGCCGAACAGCACTTCGCTGCCCCTGAACTTCCACATGCTCAGCACATAGCCGTTGAGGGCGCCCCAGGCGGTGGAGAACAGCACGGCGGGCACGGCCATGATCACCGAGTTCATGAAATAGGGTTGCAGACCGCGGCAGTCCACGCCGGTACAGGCGGACGACCAGGCCAGGCTCCAGGCCTCGAAGTTGATCGATCCCGGCAGGCTCAGCAGGTTGCCGGTGCGGATTTCTTCGGCGTCCTTGAGCGAGGTCACGACCATCACGTACAGGGGTGCGAGGAAGAAGAAAGCGGCAACCAGCAGCACGCCGTAGACGATGACGCGCCCGAAAGAAAAAGGTTTGGCGGTCATATGAAGCTTCCGCAGAGAAGGGTTGGATCCAGAGCACCCGTGGAACGGGCTTTGCCCGGCCACTGGGTGCGTCCCCCTATCGAGGGGAAGACGCGAGGCGGCGCAGGGGGGGCGCTATCAGTGTTCATGGGCTTTGGTGCGGAGTTCGCTGTAAAGATAGGGAACCACCAGGGCGGCCACGGTGGCCAGCATCATGGTGGCGCTGGCCGCGCCCAGGCCGATCTGGCCCCGGGTGAAGCTCATCACGTACATGAAGGTGGCGGGCACATCGGTGGCGTAACCCGGACCGCCGTTGGTCAACGCCATCACCAGGTCGAAGCTCTTGATGGACAGGTGCGACAGCACCAGCACGGTGGAGAACACCACCGGCCGCAGAATCGGCAGGATGATGCGCCAGTAGATCAGCGGCAGCGAAGCGCCGTCGATCTGGGCCGCCTTGATGATGCTGTCGTCGATGCCGCGCAAACCGGCCAGGAACAAGGCCATGGCAAAACCGGCCGACTGCCAGATGCCCGCGATCACCACGCAGTAGATCGCCATGTCGGACTGCACCAGCCAGTCAAAACCGAAGCTGCTCCAGCCCAGGTCGTGCATGAGTTTTTCCAGCCCCAGGCTGGGGTTCAGAATCCATTTCCAGGCCGTGCCGGTCACGATGAACGACAGCGCCATGGGGTACAGGTACACGGTGCGCAACCAGCCTTCGGCGCGCACCTTCTGGTCCAGAAAAATGGCCAGCAACATGCCCAGCACCATGGACCCACCCACGTAGAGAAAGCTGAAGATGCCCAGGTTCGTCAGCGCCACGTACCAGCGGTCCATGCCCCAGAGCTCGACGTATTGCTCCAGGCCCACAAAATTTTCGTAGTTCGGCAACATGCGCGAACCGGTGACCGAGAGCACCCCGTTCCAGATCATGAAGCCGTAAATAAAGGCGAAGCCGAGCACAAAGCCCGGCGCGATCACCAGTTTGGGAAGTATGTTTTCAACGGTTTTCATAGGTGACCTAAAAATAACCCCATCCATCGGGACGGGGTTATTCCGCAAGCCGGCAAGCGCCGCGCTTACTTGGTGGCAGCGGCCTTGGCGATGCTCTTCACACCATCGGCGACCGAGATCTTGTCGTCGTTCCAGAACTGGCTGACGGCGTCCTTGATCGCACCTTCAGCCGCTGGGCTGACGGCCATGCCGTGCGCCACCGAGGGCACCAGACCACCGCTCTTGGAGGTGGCGACGAAGTCCTTGGTCGAAGCTTTGGCGCAGTCGTCGAACTTGCTCATGTCCATGCCCAGACGCACCGGGATCGAGCCCTTGTTCAGGTTGAAGACTTCCTGGAACTGCGTGCCCGTGATGGAGGCGGCCAGATCGGCCTGGGCCTTTTGTGCCGTGGCGTCCTTCAGCTTGAACATGGCAAACGAGTCCACGTTGAAGGTGTAGGCCGAGCCGGTGCCGGGTGCGGCGGCGCAGATGTAATCCTTGCCCGGCACCTTGCCAGCGGCGGTGAATTCGCCCTTGGCCCAGTCGCCCATGAACTGGAACGCGGCCTTGCCGTCGATCACCATGGCCGTGGCCAGGTTCCAGTCGCGCCCTGGAGCGGCCGCGTCGGTATAGCCTTTGATCTTGCGGAAGGTCTCCAGCGATTTCGTCATGGTGGCGCTGTTCAGCGCTTTCTGGTCCAGCTTGACCAGAGCGTCCTGGTAGAACTTGGCACCACCCACACCCAGCACCACGTCTTCAAAGGTGGTGAAGTCTTGCCAGTTCTGGCCACCGTGGGCGACCGCGATCAGACCGGCTTTCTTGACCTTGTCGGCAGCGGCAAAAAACTCGTCCCAGGTCTTGGGCGTGCCGGTGACGCCGGCTTTTTTCAGCACCTCGGCGTTGGCCCACATCCAGTTCACCCGGTGCACGTTCACCGGCGCGGCCACGTAGTTGCCCTTGTACTTCATCACATCGGCCACGCCCTTGGGCAGCAGGCTGTCCCACTTTTCGGCCTTGGCGGTGGCGTCGAGGTTGGCCAGCACGCCTTCGCGCGCCCACTCCTGGATGGCGGGGCCTTTGATCTGTGCAGCGGCGGGCGGGTTGCCCGCGACCACGCGGCTCTTGAGCACGGTCATGGCGGCGTCACCACCCCCACCGGCGACGGCAAAGTCTTTCCAGGTGTGGCCCTTGGCCTCCATGATTTTCTTGAGTTCACCCACCGACTTGGCTTCACCGCCCGACGTCCACCAGTGCAGCACTTCCACCTCACCTGCGGTGGCGGCACCTGCGGCCACCACCAAAGCGACGGCGGTAGCGAGTTTCGAGAGTTTCAACATCATGTCTCCAAAAAAGTAGTTGCCACGGACCCAGGGGTCGACAGCGGAGTTCCAGCCGGACTGGCACCATGCCGTCCGCGGTCATTAATATTTCATTAATTAATGACCACGACCATCGGGTAAAACCCGGAGAAAGGGCAAAAACTTCAGCGGATGTGTTCGAGCGCGCGGGCCGCGCCCATGAGCGCGGGCGACTGCTGCGCCGTGATGACCCAGACGGGAACCGCCGACAAAAAGGCCTTGAAACGCCCTTTTTCCTCGAACCGGGCGCGGAACGGGGATTGGTCGAACCAGCCGCCCAGCCGGGGCACGATGCCACCGCCCACGTACACGCCGCCCCGAGCGCCGAGCGTGAGCGCCAGATTGCCGGCCACCGAACCCAGGGTGGCGCAGAAAATCGACAAGGCCTCCAAGGCCTGCGGGTGGCCCGCGCTCAGACCGGCTTCGCTCACCTCACCCGCGCTCTCCAGCCCATGCGCGGCCACCCCATCGGCTTCGCACAAGATGGCGCAGGTGTCGACCAAGCCTTGCCCGCTGGCGACCCGCTCGGCCGAGGCGTGGCCGTAGCGCCGCACCAATCCGTCCATCACCAGGCGCTCGCGCGCCGAGGCCGCCGGTAGGGTGACGTGGCCACCCTCGCCTTCCAGCGGCGCCCAGCCACCGCGACCGTCGGGGATCAGGCCCGACACGCCCAAGCCGGTACCCGCACCCACCAGCCCCATGGCCACACCGGGCTCGGCCACCCCGCCGCCCACCTGGCGCAGTTCGTGGGCGGACAAATCGGGCAGGGCCAGGGCCAGGGCGGTGAAATCGTTGAGCAGCCGCCAGTGCTTGAAACCAAATTCGGCTTTCACGGCGGTTTGGGAGAACTGCCAGACGTGGTTGGTCATGCGCACCTGATCGCCGGTGATCGGGTTGGCGATCGCTATCGCCACCAGCTCGGGCACACCACGGCCCAGACCATCGAGGTAGACGCGGATGGCGTCTTGCAAGCGGGCGTGATCGGCGCAGGGCAGCACCCGCACATCGGTGATGGGGGCACCGGGTCCGGCGGCCCAGGCAAAACGGGCGTTGGTGCCGCCCACATCGGCCAGCAGGCGGGCGCTGGCGGTGGCAGGGATCTGGTTTGACATGGTTGGGGCCCACAAACTGCACCAGACGCCGCCAATTCAACGCCTTGCAAGGGCTTGAAGATTATGCCCGGCATGTAACTTGGTTACATCCGGGGAGTCCCCAGGTTCGCTGGCGCGGCGTTCAGCCCACCGCCGGCCGGTGCGCCTGCGCCCAACGCACGATGTCGGCCGCCCCCATGGCACCGGGCTGGCGCGCCAGCTCGCGCCCGCCCAGAAACAGGGCCAGTGTGGGAATGCTGCGGAGCTGCAAGCGGGTCGCCAGGCTCTGGGCCTGTTCGGTGTTCACCTTCACCACCCGCATCTGGGGCTCCAGCTGCGCTGCGGCCTGGGCGTAGGCTGGAGCCATGGCACGGCAAGGACCGCACCAGGGCGCCCAGAAGTCCACCAGCACTGGTATTTGCGAGCGCGCGACCTGCTTTTCAAACGCGGCTTGGTCCAGCTCGGCGGGCTGGCCGGTGAAGAGGGGCTGGTGGCATTTGCCGCAATCGGGGGCCGCCCCCAGGTCGGCGCCCGCCACGCGGTTGGTCGTGTGGCAATGTGGGCAAACAATGTGCAAGGCGGGGGCGGACATGGGCGGCTCCGAATACGGGACAGGCACAACAGCTGGGCGCCAAGCGCCCTATTTCAAGACGCCCAACGGGTTATGGACGCCGGACCCGGTGGTCAAATCAGGTAGCCGATCAGGCTCGCCGCAAAACTGAGCACCACGGTGGTGGTGACGGGCAAATACCATTCGCGCCCAAAGGCCCGAAAGCGCAGATCGCCCGGCAGGCGGCCCAAGCCCAGCCGGCTCAGCATGGGCGAGAGCCAGCTGATGAGCACCAGCGCCAGGAAAATGACGATCATCCAGCGGAGCATGTGTGTTCAGGCCGAGGTGAAAAGAGGGTCGCGCCCAGCGCGGCGGGGCTGTTTCATAAGCTGTGGGTGCGGTCGCCGTGCGCAAAACCCAGCGGCACCCAGTCGGCGGCACCCGCCGCCGGAGCCAAGGCCAGCACTTTGAACAGTTCGCCCATCTCGTGTTCGTTCACCAGCTTTTGCATCAGCGCGTTGTCGCGGGCACTGGCGGCGGTGGCGAGGTCGATCAGGCCGCAGTTGATGAGAAACCGCCCCTGGCTGGCGTAGCCCAGCACCTCCAGGCCAGCCTGCTGCGCCGCCAGCGCCACGCCGGTGAAGTTCACATGCGCGGTGATGTCTTTTTCGCCCAGCGCCAGCAGCGGGTTGCTGTCGCTCTGGTGGGCGCGGTGGCACATCAGCGTGCCCATGTGGCGCTGCGGGTGGTAGTACTCCGCCTCGGGGAAGCCGTAGTCGATGAAGAAGGCCGCGCCCCGCGTCCAGCGCTCGGCCAGCGTGCGCACGAACGCCTCGCCTTGGGGGTGGATTTCGCACAGGTAGTCGTGCCCGCCCGGCACCTCCACCGGCGGGCGCAGCGCGGTGGGCGTATCGCCAAAGGCCAGCTCGCCCGCGCCGTCCAGCACCACGCCGCGCTCGTGCCACACACCGCCCACCCGCGCCAGCAGCTGCACGGGCATGGCGTCCAGCACCTCGTTGCCCAGCACCACACCGTTCAGGCTGTCTGGCAAGGTTTGCGCCCACTGCACGGTGTCGCCGTGCGCCGCCAGCGTGGTGCGTTGGCGTTCGCGCAGGCTGCCCGACAAGTCGACGATGGTGTAGCGCTTGATCGCCACGCCCATGCCCGCCAACGCGTCCAGCACCTGCAGGGCCAGCGCACCGGTGCCGGCACCGAACTCCCAGATTTCGTCGGTGCCGGTGGCTTGCAGGGCCTGCGCTATTTGCAAGGCCAGCGTGCGGCCGAACAAGGGCGTGAGTTCGGGCGCGGTCACAAAGTCGCTGCCGCCACCGCCCTGGCCCGCGGGCAGGTGGCCGAATTTGGCCGAGTGGTTGGCGTAATAACCCAGACCGGGTTCGTACAGCGCCATGGCCATGAAGCGGTCGAACGGCAGCCAGCCACCCGCTGCCTCGATGGCCGCGTCCACCCTTTGGCGCAAGGCCGTCGTTAAACTAGTCGCTTCTGTGTTCACCCCCGGATTGTCGCCCAATGCCCAGCACCCCCAGCCCCGTCCAGCCCGCAATGCGCACCGCGCTGGTCACGGGTGCGGGCAAGCGCCTGGGGCGTGAGATCGCGCTGCATCTGGTGCGTGCCGGCTGGAACATCGCGGTGCACCACAGGCACTCGGCCGCAGAGGCCCGCCAGACCGCCGCCGATTGCGACGCGCTGTCTGGCCGCACCGGCAGCGCCCAGCCGTTTTACGCCGACCTGGGCATGGAGGCCGACGTGAAAGCCCTGCTGCCCGCCGTGATCGCGCACTTTGCGCGGGTGGACGCGGTGGTCAACAGCGCCTCCACCTTTGAACACGACGATGCCCACGGCTTTGGCTTCGCCGCGCTGGAGACGCACATGCGCAGCAACACCGGCGCCGCCGTGTTGCTGGCGCAGGCGCTGCACGCGCATGTGCAGGCCGAAGACCGCGAAGGCGCGGTGGTGAACCTGCTGGACCAGAAACTCTGGAACCTGAACCCGGACTTTTTCAGCTACACCTTGTCCAAGGCCGCGCTGGAAGCCGCCAACACCATGCTGGCGCTGGCGCTGGCGCCGCGTGTGCGGGTGGTGGGCGTGGCGCCCGGCCTCACCTTGACGAGCCATTTGCTGAGCGACGAAAAATTCGCCCAGTTGCACCAGGCCGCTCCGCTGGGGCGCTCTTCGACACCACAAGACGTGGCCGCCACGGTGGGTTTCGCGCTGGACAACCGCTCCATCACCGGCACCACCTTGCTGGTGGACGGTGGCCAGCACCTCATGCGCTTCGAGCGCGATTTCTCCCTGATGTAGGCGGCCCGCCGCGCACCCCATGTCCCACACACCGACGACCGATAGCGGCACCCAGATCCTGGCCCTGACCGGCTTGCGCTTCAACGCCAACCTGGGCATTCTGGATTCCGAAAAAACCGCGCCGCAGCCGATCCGCGTGGACGCCGAGCTCAACCAGGGCAAGCAACCCTTGCTGCCGCACGACGACGACATCAACCACGTGCTGGACTACCGCAAGGTGCGGCAAATCATCATCGACGAATGCACCGCCGAGCACGTCAACCTGCTGGAGAGCCTGATCGGCAAGCTCACGCGCCGCCTGATGCAGTTGCCCGGTGTGACGGGCGTGCGGGTGAAGATCGCCAAGCTTGAAATTTTTCAGGACTGTGAAGTTGCGATCCGCATGGAAAGCGGCGACTGGTAAGTCCGTCGACACATCCCGTGCCGGGCAGGGCACGCGCTCAGGGCAGCACACAAATGGGCGGCAGCTTCCAAGCCGCATCGGCTCCGTCTTCCAGCCAGGCCTTGCCGCTGGCGACGGACTGTGTTCCCGGGCGTTCGATACCGTTTTTCACCGCCACCACCTCGGCCATGATCGACAAGGCGATTTCGGCCGGTGTCTTGCTCCCGATGTAAAGACCCGCCGGCCCATGGAGCGCCTGCACCGCCGGCTCGCTGAGGTCGAAGTGCTCGCGCAAGCGATCCCGGCGCAGCTCCGAATGCCGGCGCGAGCCGATGGCGCCCACGTAAAAGGCCTCGGATTGCAGCGCGTCGATCAGCGCCAGATCGTCGAGTTTGGGGTCGTGCGTCACGGCCACCACGGCGGTGCGGGCGTCGGGTTGTAGCCGCAGGATCAGGTCGTCGGGCATCTCCCGGCTCAGCACCACGCCGTCGAGCCGCCAGGCCGCGCTGTGCTCCGGGCGCGGATCGCAGACCACCACTTCAAAATTCAAGCTCAGCGCCATCTGGCAGAGGAAATGCGAAAGGTCGCCTGCGCCGATGACGATGAGCCGGTGCCTGGGCCCGAAGTGCGTGGTGAGCTGGGTCTCGGTCAACAGGGGCAGGCCATCGCGCCGACCGGGCCGCAGGGTCACCGCGCCCGTGCCCAGGTCCAGCAGGCGCTCGGTGCTGCGCCTGTGCTGGCACGCGTCCAGCAGTTCGGCCAGACCGCTGCGGGACGAGACGGGTTCCAGCACCAGCTCCACCGTGCCGCCACAGGGCAAACCGAAACGGTGGGCCTGGTCGGCCGAAATGCCGTAGCGCAGCGTGGTGGGGGTGGGGCTGGCGCACACCGCGTCCACCCCGCCCGCGCGGATGCGCTGGATGAGGTCGTCTTCGATGCACCCCCCGGAGACCGAGCCCACCGTGGCGCCCTGCCCGTTGATGGCCATCAAGGACCCCGGCGGCCTGGGGGAGGAGCCCCAGGTCCGGGCCACGGTCACGAGCACGACCGGCAGACCCGCCGCGTGCCAGGCCTGCACCGTGCGCAGCACCACGCTGTCCAGGTCTTCCATGGATCAGGCCAGCTTGAACGGCAGTTCGCGCACGGGCTTTCCGGTCAGGTGCGCGATCGCATTGGCAAACGCCGGTGCCAGGGGCGGCAGGCCAGGCTCACCCATGCCGGTGGGCGGTTCGGCGCTGGGCACGGTGTGCACTTCAACCGCCGGCATTTCGGTGATGCGCGCGACCCGGTAGTCGCCAAAGTTCTGCTGCTCGACCACGCCCTCCTTCAGCGTGATGGCCGCGCCGGGCAAGCACATGCCAAGACCCATCAGGACCGCGCCCTGCACTTGTGCTTCAACCGTGCGCGGGTTGATCACCAGATTGCAATGGACACCGCCGGTGACCTTGTGCAGCACGGGCTGGCCGTCCTGGACCGAGGCCTCGACCACATAGGCCACCACCGAATCGAAGGACTCGTGCACCGCCACACCCCAGGCACGGCCAGCCGGCAAGGGCTTATTGCCATAGCCACTCTTGTCCACGGCCAGCTGCAAAGCGGCCTTGTGCCGCGGGTGCTGGTCGCCAAACAGCCGCATCCGGTAGGCCACCGGGTCTTGGCCAGACGCCCGCGCCACCTGATCGATCAGGGTCTCCATCACGAACGCGGTGTGGGTGCTGCCCACACTGCGCCACCACAGCACCGGGACATTGAGTTGGGGGTGGTGCACGGTCAGGCGCATCGGCAACGGGTATGGCGCGCGCATGCCTTCCACCGCCGTGATGTCGACGCCGTTCTTGACCATATTGGCCTCGAAGAAGGTGCCGGCCATGATGGACTGGCCCACGATCACGTGGTCCCACGCCAGCACGCGGCCCGTTTCGTCGAAGCCGACCTGTGCGCGGTGCAGATGCATCGGTCGGTAGTAGCCGCCCTGGATGTCGTCCTCACGGCTCCACAGGGTGCGGATCGGTGCCCGCAGGCCGGCGTCGCGCGCGGCTTTGGCGATGGCGCAGGCCTCCACCACGTATTCGCTGGACGGAATGGCCCGGCGCCCGAAGCCCCCGCCGGCCACTTGCACCAGCACTTGCACCTGCTCGGGCTTCAAACCCAGCACTTTGGCGGCGGCCGCGCCGTCGATCCCGGGCATTTGAGAGCCCACCCGCAGCGTGGCCCCTTGCTCGGTCAACTCGACCGTGCAGTTGAGCGGCTCCATGGGCGCATGCGCCAGATAGGGAAAGACAAACTCCGCTTCGATGCGCTTGGGTGCGCTGGCCAGCGGCGCCATGTCGGCGTCGAAATGGCGCGGGCCGGGCTGGGTCGCCAGTTCCCGGTACTGGGTCAGCTGGCGGGCGCTGTCCACCTTTTCGACCTTGTCGGTATCCCAAGCCAGCTTCAGCGCCAGGCGCGCCTGGTGGGCGGGCCAATAGCCGTCGGCCACCACGGCCACGCCTTCGGCGCCCCGGTCCAGCGGCACGCGCAAGACCGCCTTCACGCCCTTCACGGCGCGCGCGGCGGCATCGTCCATGGACAGCAATCGGGCGCCAAAAACCGGCGGCCGTGCGATCACGGCCGTCAGCTGCCCGGGGCGCCGCACGTCGATGCCGAAGTCCTGCTGCCCGCTGCTCTTGGCGGCCGCGTCCAGCCGCGTCGTGGGGCGCCCGATCAGGCGGAACTGCTTGGGGTCCTTCAGCTGCACGCTCTGCGGCACCGGCAAGGCCATGGCGGCCTCGGCCAGTTCACCGTAACCCAGGCGGCGGCCGCCTGCGCCCAGCACCACACCCGCCTGGGTGCGCAAACTGGCCGGGTCAACGCCCCAGCGCACGGCCGCCGCCTGCACCAGCATGGCCCGGGCCCGTGCGCCCAACTCGCGGTATTGCATGAAACTGTTTTTGATCGCCGTGGAGCCACCGGTCAGGTGCATGCCCCAGAGCGGGTCGGCGTAGGCCGGGTCGTTGGTGCCCAGGCGGCTGCGCACCAAGGCCCAGTCGGCGTCCAGCTCCTCGGCCAGGATCATGGGCAAGGCGGTCTGAACACCCTGCCCAAATTCCAAGCGGTTGACGGTGACGGTCACGGTGCCGTCGCTTGCGAGCGCGACAAACGCGCCCGGTTGTTGCACCGGTTTGAGTGCGGCAGCGGCGTCTTGGCTGCGCGCCGCCAGGGGGAACACCCCCAAGGCAAAACCGCTGGCGGCGGCCAGCTTGAGAAAGCTGCGGCGCGGCAGTTCGGCAAAGGCGGGTGTGCCCGCTTCAGCGGACAGCAGGTGTTGCAAAGCGCGGGGAAGTTCGTGCATGGCGTGGGACAACATCGTGGGTTCCTTGTTCAAGCCAGGGCGCGCGCCGCATCGGCCACGGCGAGGCGTATGCGGGCATAGGTGCCACAGCGGCAAATGTTGCCGGCCATGGCGGCGTCGATGTCGGCGGCGCTCGGCTGCGTGCCGCGCGGCAGCGATTGGAGGTAGGCCGTGGCCGTCATGATCTGGCCGCTCTGGCAGTAGCCGCACTGGGCGACGTCGTGGCGCACCCAGGCGTCGCGCACGGCGCGCCCCACGCGGTCGTCACCGGCGGTGACGGCCTCGATGGTGGTGATGCGCCGACCTTCTGCACTGGCCACGGGCGTGACACAGGAGCGGATGGCTTGACCATCGAGGTGCACGGTGCAGGCGCCGCACTGGGCGACACCGCAGCCGAACTTGGTGCCGGTCAGGCCCAGGGTGTCACGCAATGCCCAAAGGACGGGGGTGGAGGGGTCGACGTCGAGCTGGTGGTCGCGACCGTTGACTTGCAGGCTTGTCATGGGTTTCTCGCAGAGGGGTTGGGGTCGTGGCAGGCGCTCTGTGTGGACCAAGCGCCGGAAGGCTGCCAGTGTCGCGGCGAAGCCTTTGGGCGCGTTAGCCCGATGCTGCGAGATGCTTGCCCAATCCTGCAGCGTGGTCGAACAAACCGGCAAAGCCTCGTTACCATGGCCCTACCTCTGAATCGCCTTCCAACCGGTATGTCTGGCCCAAGCCCCTCCCCACTTTTGAGCAAGGCGCGCGCGTCGCTTGCGCAGCGCATCCTGCAGCGCGCACCCAATGGTGTCTTGCACCGACAGCCGGAAATACCCGGCCTGATGTTGATCCGCAACGACCAGCCCTACGGCAACATGTGCGGCATGTACGAGCCGTGCGTGGCCCTGATCGTGCAAGGATCCAAACGCGTGACCCTGGGCAGCGACACGCTGATTTACGGCGCCGAACGCTACCTGATCGCGTCCATGGATTTGCCGGTGACCGCGACCATTCTGGAAGCGAGCCCGCAGCACCCCTATCTGGCCGTGGCCCTGCGACTCGATTGGCGCGAAATTTCCACCTTGGTGCTCGACATGCCCAAGCCGCCGCCCAGCACCCTGCACCGACCCAGCCGGGCCATGGCGACCGGCACCGTCTCGCTGCCGCTGCTGGACGCCTTCGACCGCCTGCTGGCGCTGCTCGACCAGCCCGAACACCTTCCCACCCTGGCACCGCTGGTGATGCGCGAGATTTACTACTGGCTGCTCGCCGGGGAAACGGGATCGCGCTTGCGCGACATCGCCTCCGTGGACAGCCAAGGCCACCAGATGGCGCGCGTGATCGCCAGTCTCAACGCCCGTTTTGCACAAACCTTGCCTGTGGAAACGCTGGCACGCGAAGCCCGCATGAGCGTCTCCAGCTTCCACCAGCATTTCAAGGCTTTCACGGCCATGAGCCCGCTGCAGTACCAGAAGCGGCTGCGCTTGTCCGAGGCCCGCCGGCTGATGCTGAGCGAACACCTGGACGCGTCGTCCGCCGCGTTCCGTGTGGGCTATGAAAGCGCGTCGCAGTTCAGCCGCGAATACCGGCGCCAGTTCGGCGCACCGCCGTCCAAGGACATCGAAGAGATCCGGCGCCTGCCCATGCCCATGGCCGCTTGACCGAACGCGGATCGGCGACAATGGCTGGGGTCTGCCGGTTGCAGACCAAACCCGTATTTTTCGACCGGAACAGGCGCTGCAAGCTGTTCACGGACCGCGGCTGCCTTTGCGCGCCGCCTGTTGCACGCCACCCGCACCCTGGTCTTGGCCTTGCAAGAAAGCCCGCACATGAACACCGAAAAAATCCAACACGAAAACCACAAGCTGGAAAAGCGCCTGTGTCGCGAGGTCGGGCGCGCGATCGTGGACTACAACATGATCGAAGAAGGCGACCGGGTCATGGTCTGTCTCTCGGGTGGCAAGGACAGCTACGGCATGCTCGACATCCTGCAAAAACTGCAGGCACGCGCGCCGATCCAATTCGAGCTGATCGTGGTGAACCTGGACCAGAAACAGCCCGGTTTTCCCGAACACATACTGCCCGCCTACCTGACGCGGCTGGGTGTGAAGTTCCACATCGAGAACCAGGACACCTACTCCATCGTCAAGCGCGTGATCCCCGAAGGCAAGACCATGTGCAGCCTGTGTTCGCGCCTGCGCCGCGGCATTCTGTACCGGGTGGCGAGCGAACTGGGCGCGACCAAGATCGCACTGGGCCACCACCGCGACGACATCCTGCAGACCCTGCTGCTCAACATGTTTTTCGGCGCCAAGCTCAAGGGCATGCCCGCGAAACTGGTGAGCGACGATGGCCAGCATGTGGTGATCCGCCCCATGGCCTATGTGAACGAAAAAGACCTGAGCCGCTGGGCGGAGATCCGCGAATTCCCCATCATTCCCTGCACCCTGTGCGGTAGCCAGGAGAACCTGCAGCGCAAGCAGGTGGGCAATATGCTGCGCGAATGGGACCAGAAGTTTCCCGGACGGCTGGAGAACATGTTTTCGTCGCTGCAAAACATCGTGCCCAGCCATTTGATGGACCGCAAGCTGCACCCCTTCGAGACCCTGGCCGCCACCGGTGTGGCCGATGAACAAGGGGACAAGGCCTTTGACGAGGAACCCTTGCCCACGGCAGTGGTCTTACCGCCCATGTCGAGTGGGTCAGAGGGCAAAAAGCCCGTCATTTCCATCGCCACCGCGGCCTGACCCCCGCGGCCAAGCCAGGAGCAAACGATTGGCCAAACCGGGTAGCTTCGCCAGCCACACCGCCCAACGGGGCTTGACGCTGGTGTTGGGCGCGGCACTGCTGGGCCTGGGTGGCTGCGCCAGCGTCTACCTGGTTGACAACCAGGTTCAGAGTTTTGCCAAGTGGCCAGACAGCGGTTCCGCAAAAGCCCCGCAACCGCCCCAACCACCACAGAATTATCGGTTTGAACGCCTGCCCTCCCAGCACGAAGGCACGGCCAGACAGCTGCAAGACGCGCTCGATGCGCTGGCACGCACCGCCCTGGCCCAGCGGGGCTGGCACTTGGTCGACCCCGACAAGCCACAGAATGCGCACTGGACCGTGCAGATCAGCGCCAACACCCTGCGCCTGCCGCGCGCGCCCTGGGACGATCCCTGGCGCATGCAGGGCGGATTCTGGGACGGTTTTCCGGGCCGGGACTACGTGGTCACCGGTCAGGGGCAGATCGTCTGGATGCCCCATTTCATGCCGCCGCAAGCGCCGTACTACCAGCGCGAGGTCGCTCTGGTTGTGCGCCAGGCCAGCAGCGGGCAGGTGGTGTTTGAGACGCGGGCGGCCCACGACGGTCGCTGGAGCGGTGCACCTGAACTTTGGGGCGCCATGATCGAGGCGGCGCTGCGGGACTTTCCGCTGGCGCCCGCAGGCGTGCGACAGATCAACGTCGAAGTCCCGCGCTAACGTCTCGTCGTTCGGCCCTTTTGTGTGCCGCCACCCGGGCACGCCCCCAGCGCACGGCTCAAGAACGCTCCAGCAGGTCCTTAATGGAATTCCCCAAGGCCTCCATGCTGTCTTGTTTGGCCATCACCTCGAACACGCCAGCGGCCTTGGCCTCTTCCAGCAGCTTGTCGCTCAGATGGCCACTCACGACGGCAACGCGCAATTCAGGCCGCAGGGCGTGCATCGCTTGCGCCACCTCCACGCCGGTGAGCCCGGGCATGTTCTGATCGGTCACCACCAGGTCCAGCGGACCTTCGTAGTCGCGCAGCCATTCAATCGCCAACTCTCCCGATTGAAAGGTATGGACCTGGTAACCGAGCTTGCGCAGCAGACGGCCGACCAGAAACACCAGCGCTTCGTAGTCGTCGACATACACCACGTGTTTACCCGGTTGCGCCGTTGCGGTGGTCAAAGCCTGCGCCGACGCAGGCGCCGGGTTCGCGCCGCCCGTGGCGCCCTCGCTTGCAAGTGCCGGCGCCACGGGAATGAACACGTCGAAGCGCGTGCCCTTGCCAGGCGCGCTGTCCACCGCAATGGCGCCCCCATGGGCTTTGACAATGCCGTGCACCACCGCCAGCCCAAGGCCGGTGCCCGCGCCCGGCTCTTTGGTGGTGAAGAAAGGTTCAAAAATGCGTTGGCGTGTGGTCTCGGTCATACCGGCACCATTGTCCGCTACCGACAAACAGGCGTAAGTACCGGCGGCGACCCCACCCAATTGCAGCGCCAGCGCGGCGTCCATCTGCACCTCGGCCAAAGCCACCGTGATCTCGCCGGGCTTGTCGGCCATCGCCTGCCAGGCGTTGGTGCACAGATTCATCAGCACCTGCTGGATTTGCGTGGCATCGGCCATGACCGGCAAGGTCTGGCTGGACAAACGCAGGTTGAGGCGCACCCCAGCCGGCAGCAACGAGCGCATGAGCTTGAGCGCATCGTCGACCAGCGGCTTCAACAACTGGTGCTGCATCGCAAGGGTCTGGCGGCGGCTGAAAGTCAGTATCTGCTGCACCAGTTGGCGCGCCCGTATCGATGCCTGGCGGATTTCCGCCAGACTTTCCTGCGCCGGGTGGCCTTCACCCACATCCTCGCGCGCCAGCGTCAGATTGCCCAGAATCGCTGCCAGCAGGTTGTTGAAATCGTGCGCCACGCCACCGGCCAGTGTGCCCACCGCCTCCATCTTCTGGGATTCGCGCAACTGCGCTTCCAGCTGGCGCTGCTGGGCTTCGGCCTGTTTGATCTGGGTCACATCGGTGTGGGTGCCGATCATGCGCACCGGCTGGTTGTGCTCGTCGCGCTCGATCACCATGCCACGGGACAACACCCACTTCCAGCTGCCGTCTTTGCAACGCACCCGGTGCTCGTTTCGGTACACCGCAGCGCGGCCCTCGAAGTGGGCCTGTCGGTCGGCCTCCATCTGGGGCAGGTCGTCCGGGTGGGTTCGCCCGTCCAGTTCTGCGGCCACGTTTTGCAGTTCTCCATCCAAAAAGCCGAACATGGACAAGATACCTTTCGAAAAGTATTCCTCACCGGTTCGCAGGTTCCAGTCCCAAACCCCGTCACCCGCACTCTCCAGCGCAAGTTTCCACAAAGCCTCGCTTTGGCGCAAGGCCATTTCGGTCTGCTTGCGCTCGGTCACGTCGAGCAACATGCCCACGCGCAAATAGCCGTCATCGGTAGCAAATGCGGTGGTTGAACGGCGCATGAGCCAGCGCACAGAGCCGTCGGGCAACACAATGCGGAACTCCCCGCCCAGCTCAGCATGCCCGCTGCGGATCTGCTCCAGGTTGCTGCGCAACTGGGGCACGTCATCGGGGTGCCTGAACCGCGCGAGAATGCCGCCGTCGGCCATCACCTGCTCGGGCTCCAGACCATAAATATCGCGCACGCCCGAACTCACAAAACGGTACTCGCGCTCGCCACTGGTGTTGATGTGCACCATGAACACCATGCCGGGAATCTGCGACGTGAGCAAACGCATCTGCTCGTCGTTCCTGCGCAGATTTTCCTGATCGCGGATGCGCTCGGTGATGTCTTCGACCGTGCCTTCATAACAAAGCACCTGGCCCTGTCCGTCCCGGATCACATGGGCGTTCTCGTGCACCCAGAGACGCTCACCAGTCTTGGCGCGGCAGGTCTCGGACACAAAACCTTGAACATGCCCGTCGCGCTCGATCAGGCGCTTGAACTCGGCACGGCGCGACGGATCCAGATACCACTGGGTCGCGATGTCGTGCACAGCGCCCATCAGCTCGGCTTCGCTGGCATAGCCATTGAGCCTCACCAGAGCAGGGTTCGCCTTGAGCATGCGACCGTCGGGTGTGCTGCGGTAAGCGCCGATCGGCAAAAAATGAAACAGCGACGAAAAGTCTTCGGACAGCGCTGTGCTTGGAGTCGTCATGCGATCATAGGTATCCACAGGGCTTCACTGTATGGCAGTTTGCAACCCTTTCCCCTCGATAGCTGCTAACTGTCGCCAAATGTGCGACAGATGGCACCCCCAGCCAAGGAACTGCTTTTGAACGCGACCCGCATACTGGCCGTGCGCCACGGCGAAACGGCCTGGAACCGGGAATCCCGGATCCAGGGCCACACCGACATCGAACTCAATGCCCACGGCCGCTGGCAAGCCACCCAACTGGCCCAGGCCCTGCGCGATGAAAGCATCGCCGCCGCCTATGCCAGCGATCTGAGCCGCGCGCGGGAAACGGCCCAGATCGTGGCCCCCTTCCATGGCCTGCAAGTGAAAACGCTCCACGGCTTGCGCGAACGCCATTTCGGAGAATTTGAAGGCCAGACCTGGACCGATCTGGAACTCCGCTGGCCGGTCGAAACACTGGCCTGGCGCAAACGCGAGCCCGATTTCGCACCTGGGGGCGGTGAATCGCTGCGCCAACTGCAGACACGTGTGGTCGCCACTGTGTGCGACATCGCGGCCCAGCACCCCGGTGAGCAGATTCTGCTGGCGGTGCACGGTGGCGTGCTCGACATCCTTTACCGCGCCGCCACCCATCTGGACTTGCAGGCCCCGCGCAGCTGGGAACTGCCCAACACCGCCATCAACCGTCTGCTGTGGTCGCCACAGGGCCTCAGCCTGGTGGGTTGGGCCGACACACAACACCTGCACACCAGCACCGCTACCCTGCCCTTGGATGAACGTGGCAGCTGAACAGCTGAGCGCCTGACGCAGCTTGCAGCGCCACGCGAACATTGGCGGACTGCGCTGAAATGCCCTGGATGTGAAACGACCAGACACAAAAAAGCCCACATCAAGTGGGCTTTTTTGTCAGCGGTTGACGCTGTTTTATTGGTTGCGCGGGCAAGATTTGAACTTGCGACCTTTGGGTTATGAGCCCAACGAGCTACCAGGCTGCTCCACCGCGCGTCAAGCCTATTATTCTATCACGCTTTTGCGTCTTCAGCGGCTGGCGCTGCATCTTCTGCACGATCAACCAGTTCCACCAGCGCCATGGGTGCATTGTCGCCCACGCGGAAACCCATTTTCAGAATGCGGGTGTAGCCACCTGGACGGGCTTTGAAGCGCGGGCCCAGTTCGTTGAACAGCTTGACGACCACGTCGCGGTCGCGCAAGCGGTCAAATGCCAGGCGGCGGTTCGCCACGGTGGCTTCTTTGGCCAAGGTGATCATGGGTTCGACCACGCGGCGCAATTCCTTGGCCTTGGGCACGGTCGTTTTGATGGTTTCGTGCGTGAGCAAGGAGACCATCATGTTGCGCAGCATCGCCAAACGGTGCGAGCTGGTGCGGTTGAGTTTTCTGAGTCCATGTCCGTGACGCATTTTTATTTCCTTTCAGTATTTTGCCCACAGCCGTATCAGGTACTGCGGGTTCGCCCGGTTCTGGCCTCCGTGGCCAGATATTT
>NZ_JBFJMY010000019.1:0-21447 GCF_041633695.1 Hydrogenophaga sp. | reverse complement strand
GCCTGCGTGCTGCTGCGGCGAGCGCACGTTGCAGGCGTCTTTGAACGTGATCCAGGGGTGGCCGGTCTCGAACAACATAGAGAGCATCTTGCGCCACATGTCGGTGGCCGGAATCTTCTTGTAGGGCTTGATTTCGCCACGGGCGGCTTTTTCTTCGTAGGCCACATAGGCGCGTTCGAAGTCGGCACCGAACAGGTCGTGCAGGTCGGGCACATCGTTGGGCGAGAACAGGCTCCAGTCGGCCTTTTCCATCACGCGCTTCATGAACAGGTCGGGAATCCAGTTCGCGGTGTTCATGTCGTGGGTGCGGCGGCGGTCGTCGCCGGTGTTCTTGCGCAACTCCAGAAATTCTTCGATGTCGAGGTGCCAGGTTTCCAGGTAGGTGCAGACCGCGCCTTTGCGCTTGCCGCCTTGGTTCACCGCCACGGCGGTGTCGTTCACCACTTTGAGGAAAGGCACGACGCCTTGCGACTCGCCGTTGGTACCTTTGATGTGGCTGCCCATGGCGCGTACCCGGGTCCAGTCGTTGCCCAGGCCGCCGGCAAACTTGGACAGCAGCGCGTTTTCCTTGATCGACTCGTAAATGCCGTCCAGGTTGTCGGGCACGGTGGTCAGGTAGCAGCTGGAGAGTTGCGAGCGCAGCGTGCCGCTGTTGAACAGCGTGGGTGTGCTCGACATGAAGTCGAACGAGGACAGGATTTCGTAGAACTCGATGGCGCGTGCTTCGCGGTCGATTTCATTGAGCGACAGGCCCATGGCCACGCGCATGAAAAAGGCCTGTGGCAGCTCGATGCGGGTCTTGCGCACGTGCAGGAAGTAGCGGTCGTACAGGGTTTGCAGACCGAGGTACTCGAACTGCAGATCGCGCTCGGGCTTGAGCGCGGCACCCAGTCGGTCCAGGTCGAACTGCTGCAGCTTTTCGTCCAGCAGGTCGTTTTCCACGCCCCGCTTGATGAACTGCGGAAAGTATTCGGCGTAGCGCGGGCCCATCTCGGTGGAGGGGATCTCTTCGCCCAGCACCTCTTTGACGATGGTGTGCAGCAACAGGCGCGCGGTCGCGAAGGTGTAGTCGGGGTCTTTCTCGATCAGCGTGCGCGCGGCGAGGATGGAGGCTTTGTAGACCTCTTCCATGGGCACACCGTCGTAGAGGTTGCGTTTGGTTTCGGCGACGATGGGGTCGGCTTGCACGTCCTGGCCCAGACCGGAGCAGGCATCCACGATCAAGGCCTGGAGTCTTGCCAGATCCAGCGGCACCCGCTGCCCGCCGTCGATCACATGCAGCAGCGTTTCCGTGGGCTTGCTCGCTTCGACCTGGTGTGCGCGCTCCTGGGTGCGGCGCTCGCGGTAGAGCACGTAGGCACGGGCGACTTCGTGGTGGCCGCTGCGCATCAGGCCGAGTTCGACCTGGTCTTGCACATCTTCGATGTGGAAGGTGCCGCCGCCGGGGCGCGAGCGCATCAAGGCGCGGGCCACGTTCTGGGTGAGTTCGTCCACGGTCTCGCGCACGCTGGCCGATGCCGCACCCTGGGTGCCATGCACCGCCAGAAAAGCCTTCATCATGGCCACGGCGATCTTGCTCGGCTCAAAAGGCACCACCGCGCCGTTGCGGCGGATGATCTGGTACTGCGTGAAAACCGAACTGTTCAGATGGCCGCTCGCCGCACGTGGGGCGGTAGCGGCTGGCCTTGGGGTGCTGGTAGATGTGGTGGCGGGAGATTGGGCGGTCTGCATGGTTCCTCTTTCGTTCGTTATGTGTCGCTTGCCGCATCTGTGTGGGCGGGATGGCGGTGTGGTGGTTCTGATCTGAAGAGGGGGTCCGCTGGGTGTGGCCATGTACACCAAAGCGGTCCATCGGGTGCATTCAAGCCGAATGTTGTCGCAGATCAATCAGCACAGAGCACACTATATATGGTGTGTGGTCCGCGTTCAAGCCACTACAGGTAGTGTTTACGATAATTTTGCCGCGGTTGGCTAACCCATTGGGGCAGCCTTGCAAGCGCCGCCATGACGTGCTCTTGTGCCGTGTTCGCGTGGGCCGGTCGGCAGGCCTTGTGTGAACTGGAAGTGCGCGTGGGCAGGGGCGCCGGCCTTAGGCGCTACGCGGCACAGGAGACGATTTGCTGCCAAAACCCGCAGCGCGGCTGGCTGGCGTTCAGGCTCGGTGCCCACTTGGGATGTGCATCAGCTGCCTGAAAATTTTTCGCCCCATGTGTCTCGCGGAAAACACGCCGGGGGCCAGCCCAGCGCCTGTTGCAGGCGCGCCCAGTCGAAGCCTTTTCCGGGGTCTTGCTTGCGACCGGGTGCAATGTGTTCGTGGCCAGCCATGTGTTCAATGGGGTAGCGCTGCCGCAAGGCCTGGCAGAGGGTGGACAGCGTCTGGTATTGCGGCACCTCAAACGGGTCGCCCTCCAGGCCTTCGAGTTCGATGCCGATGGAGTCGTCGTTGCAGTTGCGCCGTCCACGCCAGCAAGAGTCGCCGGCGTGCCAGGCTCGCGCATCGGCATCGACGAACTGCACCAGCTCACCATTGCGTCGGATGAAAAAATGGGCCGAGACTTCCATGCCCTGGATTTGCTGGAAGTAGGGGTGGGCCTGCCAGTCGAGCTGGTTGGTGAAGAGCTGCTCCACTTCGGGGCCGCCGTACACGCCGGGCGGCAGGCTGATCGAATGCAGCACGATCAGGTCGATGCAGGCATTCGCCGGCCGCTCACCAAAATTGGGCGAGCGGCAGGGCCGCGCGGTTTGCAGCCAGCCTTGGCGCCACAAAGCCGGTGCGCCAGCGCCCAAGGTTGAGTCAGCCGCCATCGGTTTCATCGGACGGCATGGCAATGCCCAGGCGCTGGATGCGGTAACGCATCTGGCGCAGATTCAGACCCAGGCGCGCGGCGGCTGCGGTGCGGTTGAAGTTGCATTCTTTCAGGGCTTTGAGCAAAACTTCACGTTCCTGTTGGTCCAGGTAGCTTTGCAGATCGGCCGGAATGCTGGGCGGCACAGTTTCTGGCGACGGGGCTGCTGGCCGCTGGCTGTCAGCGAAACCGTTGCTGGCCGTGGGTGCTGCGGTGTCGCCAAAGTCCTTGGGCTCCAGGCTGTCGCTGCTGCTCAGCGCCAGTGCCCGTTGCAACAGGTTTTCCAGTTCGCGCACATTGCCCGGCAGTTCGCGCGTTTGCAGCCAGGCCAGGGCCTGCGCCGAAATCGTGGGGGTGGCCTGACCGCTGTCGGCGCAAATGCGCTGCAACAAGGCTTGGGTGAGCGCGGGCAAGTCTTCGCGCCGATCCCGCAGGGCCGATGTGCGCACCTCGATCACGTTCAGCCGGTAATACAAGTCCTGGCGGAATTCGCCGGCCGGCACCAGCGCAGACAGGTCGCGGTGCGTGGCACTGACCACCCGCACGTCCACATGGTCTTCTTGCACGCCGCCAAGCGCGCGCACGCGCCGTTCCTGGATGACGCGCAGCAGTTTGGCCTGCATGGCCAGCGGCAGGTCGCCTATTTCGTCGAGAAACAGGGTGCCGCCCTGGGCCGCATGGAAGTAGCCGTCGCGGTCTTGCGCCGCGCCCGTGAACGCGCCTTTGCGCACGCCAAAAAATTCCGCTTCGATGAGGTTTTCCGGGATGGCTCCGCAGTTGACCGCGACGAAGGGGCCTTGGGCGCGGTGGCTGCATTCGTGCACGGCCCGCGCCACCAGCTCCTTGCCGGTGCCCGACTCGCCCAGGATCAGCACCGGCGCCATGCTGGTCGCCACTTTTTCGATCAGGCTCTTGATTTGCACAATGCTGGCGGACGAGCCGACGATGCGCTGCAGCGCTTGCACGCCGCTGGGCGGCGGTGGGGCGCTGCTCAGCTGCCTGGTGGGCGCACCAGGGGCCGACAGTTCTTGTGTGGTGACCGTCGTTGGGCGAAACACCAGCGGGTGGCGCTGGCTCAGCAAGGCCGAGGCCACGGCGGCGCGCAACTGTTTGAGATCGACCGGTTTGGTCAGGTAGTCGAACGCACCTGCCTTGAGCGACTCGACCGCGTTGTCGGCCGATCCGTAGGCGGTGATGACGATGCACTTTTCGGTGCGCTGCGTCTGGGTCATCTCGCGCAGCAGCTCCAGGCCCAGGCCGTCGGGCAGGCGCATGTCGGTGATGAGCACGTCGAAGCGCCGTTGCGCGAGCCATTCGCGGGCCTGCGTCAGGTCCGGTGCCGAAACCACTTCGTGGCCGTCGCGCAGCAGCGTCAGCTCGTAGAGCGTTCTCAGGTCCGGTTCGTCGTCGACGACCAGCACGGAAGCGGGAATGGATTCGGGCATGCCTGGAGCGGGTGGGGGTTAGCGTTCGTGCAGAGAAGACGGCCCGTGATCGGGGCGAAAGGGTTGCGAATCGACCGCCGCGTAGGAGATGCTCTGCTGGACCGGTACGGGCGGTGTGGCGGGTTTGGCGGCGTTGGCGCTGGGCATGAGGATATAGAACTCGTTGCCTTCGCGCTGGTCCAGCTTGCTGCGTTGGTAGGCGATCTGTGCGCCATAGCGTTCGCACAGTTCGCGGCAGATGAACAGGCCCAAGCCGCTGGACCGGCTTTCGGATGAGAAGAAGGGCTCGAACAAGTGGCGCAGCACCGCCGCTTCCAGCGTGGCGCCGTCGCTCCAGACCGACAGCCGCACCCGGTCTGCGCCGCTGGGTTGGCTGATCACGCGGATCGATGCCGTCTTGCCACTGGCGTGCCGCTTGGCGTTGTCGAGCAGGTTCACCAGCAGGCGCCGCAGGTGTTCCGGGTCGAAGCCCACGGCGATCTGGGGCGCGTGGGTGTGCAGGCTGAGCACGCCTTGCGCCTTCGATTGCCGGGCCCATTCATGGGTGATCTGGCGCACCGAGGCGTCCAGCGGCAAGACCGGCATGTGCCCTTCGATCTGGCTGGGCTGGACCCGCACCACGTTGAGAATGTCGTCGACGATGCGCGAGAGCCGCTGCGCGTTCTGGTCGATCATCTGCGTGAGCCGCTTCTGGGCCGGTTCCAGCATCTCTTCGTCCAGCAAGGCATTGGCCTGGGTGATGGCCGAGAGCGGGTTGCGAATTTCGTGCGCGACAGCGGCCGACATGCGGCCCATGGCAGCCAGCTTTTCGGTGCGCACGCGCGCTTCCACCTCGCGCTGGTCTTCCAGGAACAACACGCACAGGGCGGTTTCCCGGCGCCCTGTGGGGGCGGTGAGGCGCGAACGCACGTACAACTGGTGGGCGGTGAGTTCGTCGATCTGGATCCGGACTTCGGACTCCATGGGCAGTCCGCGCGCGAAGGTTTCGTCGACCAACTCGCACAATCCATTCCAGCTGGGTCGGGCCGATAGCAGCAGCTTGGAGGTATGGGGATAGGCGTCGCCCAGCAGCATGGACTGCGCCGCCGGATTGGCGTTGCGCACCACGCTGTGGCGGTCCACCACGAGCACGCCCTCGGACAGGCTTTCAATCACCAGTTCGTTGACCTGGGCCTGTGTGCGCGCCGCCGCCTGGCTGGTTTGGGCCACGGCCTCTTCCCGCGCCAGGCGGATGGCCAGCTGGTTGGCCAGCAGGGCGATCAGGAAGAAGCCGGTGCTGGTCAGTCCCGCCTGCAGGAAACGCGCGGTCGACACGTCGCTCAGCAGCGCGGCGCTGAACCAGGCCTCGCCCAGCAAGTACAGGGTGACGCTGGCGGCCGTTGCCAGGGCCAGGGTCAAAGGACCCAGAATGGCGGCCAGCAAGACCGGCAAGGCAAACAGCGGGGTGTAGTTGATGCTGCCGTTTTGCGTGAACTGCAGCAGGGCAAAGGTGACGACGTCCACGCCAATGGTCAGCAGCCACTGCAGGTGCAGGGGCTTGGCGTGTTCGACCGGTCGGGCCCAGAGCAACACCGCCAGCGCGGCGCTCAGGTGCAAGGCGCAGACCAGCAGCAGCCAGTGGGTCCCGCCAGACCCGAACACCACCACGAACATCTGCATGGCGAGCAACATGGTGGCAATGAAAACCCGGGCCCGCATGAAGGCGCGCCAGAGCCGGGCGAAAGCGCGCAGGCGTTGCTCGTGGCCGTGCGAGCTGTTGCCCTCATAGGCCGAAAACCAGGAGGGCGCGTACTGGGAGCTGTGGTCGTGCGCCATGTCAGGGCCGTTCGATCGCGCTAGGAGCCTGCACCGGGCGGGCGTGGCTCATGCGTGCGGGCCTTCGTGCAGTTGCAGGTGTTCACTGCTGCAGTACACCCCGGCGCGTCCGTGCACCGACTCGGCCTGAGGCAGGTGGGTACCGCAGTGCGCGCAAGCCACCATCACGTCGGGCGGGCGCAAACGTTTGCCCGAGGGGCGCCGGCGGCTGGCTTCATCTTGGTCCGAGCGCCGGTTGTTGCGCCAGATGTAGACCGCGATCAGAACCACCGAGAGAACAAGCAGGTATTTCATGGATGTGGGGCGGTCGTGGTTCAGGTGCGGTTCAGATGCGGTTCAGCACCACTTCGAGCACGAAGCGCGAACCAACGTAGCCGAGCAGCAAAAAGCCCGCGCCCAGGTAGAGGGTGCGAACCGCGGTGCGTCCGCGCCAGCCCAGACGCCAGCGTCCGAGCAGCAAAACCCCCATGGTCAGCCAGGCCAGCACCGAAAACACCGTCTTGTGGTTCCAGGTCCAGGTGTGGTTCAGCACTTCGGCAAACCACCAGCCGGCCAGCAAGGTGGCGCTCAGCAACACAAAACCGGCGGCCACAAAGCGGAACGTGAGCCGCTCCAGCGCCAGCAGGGGCAAGGTGGTGTCGGTGGGCGCGCCCCGGCGCATGGCCTTTTCAGCGCGTTGCATCAGCCAGGCGTGCACCACGGCCGAGGCGATCAAGCCGTAGGAGGCGATGCCCAGCGCCCAATGCAGGGGTAGCCAGGGTGAGCGCAACTGGGGGTAGGGCGTGCCGGGAAAGACCAGCGCCAGCAAGACCACCGCCGCGCCCAGCACGGTCAGCGCCCAGCGTGCTCGCAATTGCGGATAGAGGCGGCTTTCGATCGCATACACCGTCAGCACCAGCCAGGCGGTGCCCGAAAGCGCGGGAGCAAAGCCAAAGCGGGCCGGCTGCGCCAGCAGGCCGGTGGAGAGCACCAGCAGGTGCAACAGCCAGGCAATGCCCAGTGCCGTGCGTGTTTGCGCCGGCGTCATGCGCGGATGCGCCCAGGCCAGCAGGGCGTAGGCCAGCGCCGCGCCGACCGAGAGCACGATGTTGGGCAGATGAAGGCCCAGGCTTGGCAGTCCCGGAGTCACGCAAGACCCCGGTTCACCACCCGGGTGGACGACGCAGCTAAAATCATCTGCACAGTTTAACGGGCTTGCCCACGCGCAACCGTTGCCCACCCACCCCGCCTGGCGTGCCCGTTTGCTGCCCCATCGCGGCACGCTGCGGCCCGCGGCTTGCGCCCCCGAATCGGATTTTTGGGCGGCGCCACTCTGATCTGAACACACCATGGCCTCTGCCCTCTCCGACCGTCTGTCACGCATCGTCAAAGAGATGCGTGGCCAGGCCCGCATCACCGAAAGCAACGTCAGCGACATGTTGCGCGAAGTGCGCATGGCCTTGCTGGAGGCCGACGTGGCCTTGCCCGTGGTGCGCGACTTCATTGCCCGGGTGAAGGAAAAGGCCTTGGGCCAGGAGGTGGTGGGCTCGCTCTCGCCCGGGCAGGCCATGGTGGGCATCGTCAACCGCGAACTGGCCGCGACCATGGGCCAGGGCGTGGCCGACATCAATCTGGCCGCGCAACCACCGGCGGTGATCCTGATGGCGGGTCTGCAGGGCGCCGGTAAAACCACCACCACCGCCAAACTGGCCAAACACCTGATCGAGAAGCGCAAGAAAAAGGTGCTCACGGTGTCGGGCGACGTGTACCGCCCGGCGGCCATCGAACAGCTCAAGACCGTGACGGCGCAGGCGGGTGCCGAGTGGTTCCCCAGCACGCCGGATCAAAAGCCAGTCGATATCGCGCGCGCCGCCATCGACTACGCGCGCAAGCACTACTTTGATGTGTTGCTGGTCGACACTGCGGGTCGGCTGGCGATCGACGAAGTGCTGATGCGCGAAATCCAGGAACTGCACGCCGTGCTCAAGCCGGTGGAAACGCTGTTCGTGGTCGACGCCATGCAAGGTCAGGACGCCATCAACACGGCCAAGGCGTTCAGCGAGGCCTTGCCCATCACCGGCATCGTGCTCACCAAGCTCGACGGCGATTCGCGCGGTGGTGCGGCGCTTTCGGTGCGCGCCACCACCGGCGCGCCGATCAAGTTCGCCGGCGTGTCCGAGAAGATCGACGGCCTGGAGGTGTTCGACGCCGAACGCCATGCCGGGCGCATTCTGGGCATGGGCGACATCGTCGCGCTGGTGGAGCAGGTGTCTGCCGGGGTGGACATGGCTTCGGCTCAGAAGCTGGCGGCCAAGGTCAAGAGCGGCGAGGGTTTTGACCTCAACGACTTTCTGGACCAGATCCGCCAGATGAAGCAGATGGGCGGCCTGTCCAACCTCATGGACAAGCTGCCCAGCGCCATGGCCGCCAAAGCCGGTCAGGTGGACATGGACAAAGCCGAAAAGGACATCAAGCGCAAGGAAGGCATCATCTGCAGCATGACGCTCAAGGAGCGCCGCAAGCCCGAGATCATCAAGGCCACCCGCAAACGCCGCATCGCCAACGGTGCGGGCGTGCACGTGCAAGAGGTCAACCGCCTGCTCAAGGAGTTCGAGCAGATGCAGGGCATGATGAAGAAGATGAAGGGCGGCGGCCTGATGAAGATGATGAAAAAAATGGGTGGCATGAAAGGCATGCCCAAGATGCCCGGCATGGGCTGATCTTTCTCTCTGAGCCTCGGGTCTTAGGCCGCAGCGCTCTCCGCCACCACCACCTCACCGCGCAGCGAGCGCTGGTGTGCTTCGGTGACGCGCACATCCACCATCTGCCCGATCAGCCGGGGCGGCGCTGGAAACAGCACCAAGCGGTTGCATTCGGTGCGGCCGGTCAGCAGTTCCGGGGTCGAGCGCGATGGACCTTCCACTAGCAGGCGCTGCACCGTGTCCTGGCGGCTGGCGCTGATGCGCTTGACGTTGGCGTCGATGGTGGCTTGCAGGTGTTGCAGGCGCTGGAGCTTGACGCTGTGGGGCGTGTCGTCGGGCAGATTGGCGGCGGGCGTGCCGGGGCGCGGACTGAAAATGAAGCTGAACGAGGTGTCGAAACCCACGTCGTCGATCAGCTTCATCATCTTGTTGAAATCTTCGTCGGTCTCGCCGGGGAAGCCGACGATGAAGTCGCTGCTCATGGCCAGGTCGGGGCGGATGGCGCGCAGCTTGCGGATCGTGCTCTTGTATTCCATAGCGGTGTAGCCGCGTTTCATCGCCATCAAGATGCGGTCGCTGCCGTGTTGCACCGGCAGGTGCAGGTGGTTCACCAGCTTGGGGATCTTGGCGTAGGCCTCGATCAGGCGTGGCGTGAATTCGTTCGGGTGGCTGGTGGTGTAGCGGATGCGCTCGATGCCGGGGACGTCGGCCACGTATTCGAGCAACAGTGCGAAGTCGGCGATGTCACCGGTGTCGCCCATGGGGCCCCGGTAGGCGTTCACGTTCTGCCCCAGCAGCGTCACCTCTTTCACGCCCTGGTCGGCCAGTCCGGCGATTTCCACCAGCACGTCGTCGAACGGGCGGCTGAACTCTTCGCCGCGCGTGTACGGCACCACGCAGTAGCTGCAGTACTTGGAGCAGCCCTCCATGATGGAGACGTAGGCGCTCGCGCCCTCGACGCGCGCGGGCGGCATGTGGTCGAATTTTTCGATCTCGGGAAAGCTGATGTCCACCTGCGGCGCGTTCTGGCGCTGGCGCTGGTGCAGCAGTTCGGGCAGGCGGTGCAGGGTTTGCGGGCCGAACACCACGTCCACATAGGGCGCGCGTTTGATGATCTCGGCACCTTCCTGGCTGGCCACGCAGCCGCCCACGCCGATCAGCACACCCTTCTTCTTCAGGTGCCGCACCCGGCCCAGGTCGGAAAACACCTTCTCTTGCGCCTTTTCGCGCACCGAACAGGTGTTGAACAAAATCAGGTCGGCTTCTTCCACGTTGCTGGTGGGCTCGTAACCTTCGGCTGCGCCCATCACGTCGGCCATCTTGTCCGAGTCGTACTCGTTCATCTGGCAGCCAAAGGTTTTGATAAAGACTTTTTTGCTCATGAAAGGGCTCCGGGTCGCTGGTTGGTGCACGGGCGGTGGCTGGGACCAGCGAAAAAACAAGGGGTATCGGGCAACGCCTGGGGCGTTGAGGTGACAACGGCGCGCAACCGGGTGCTGCTGTGAGCGCCCGGTCTGCAACGCGCGTTCAGTTGTCCGCGTTGCGGGCGGCGGGTTGGTCGGGCGCAAAACTGTAGTTGCGCTCGGTGCCCATACCCGGCATTTTTTTCGCCGCTTCGCTGGCGTTCAGTATCCAGACCTCGTGCACGGAGCCATGGCTGTCCAGCACATAGTTCACGTTCAGTTCCTTTCCGACCAGCGAGGCCGACAGCACGATGGTGTTGTTGGTGTTGCGGATGCGCGAACCCGGTGAGAGCTGCGCGGCCTTGCCATCCATGGTGATCCGGGGTGGCTGCACCACCACCATCTCGCCGCGCAAGGCTTTGGGCGGGAATTGGCGTTGCAGGTTTTGCGCCTGCGCGGCAGGCCCTGGCGCCACGGCCAAGAGGGTGGCCAAACCCAGTGTGAAGAGGCTTGCGTGCGGCAAAGCCCTGGGCCGGTGGTTTGGGATGCCGGGGGTGCCGGTGGTGGTCAATGTGGTGTCGCAGCGTTTCATGGTGTCTATCCAGAGGCTGAAGAAGAACAAGCGCCCACCGCGAATGGCGGGCGAAGCTGGGATTGTCTCATGCGTGTACCCACGTGCGGGGTTAGAGTGCGGTGTTTCATCGCCGCAAGAGCGCACCCTGGAGACCATATGCCCCGTTTGCAACCGCTTCCCCCCGAGACCACGCCCGAACTCAAAAACCAGTTCGCCTTCTTTCTCGGCACCCTGGGTTTCACCCCCAACAGCGTGCTGACCATGCAGCGCAAACCCAAACTGGCGCAAGCCTTGGCGGTGTTGAATGCGGCGGTGATGGACCCGGAGGGCGAAGTGGACCTGGGTTTTCGCCGCCTCATCGGCCACGTGGCGAGCAAGGTCTCGGGTTGCCTGTACTGCCAGGCGCACACACTCCTGGGTGCCAAAAACTTTGGTGTCAGCGAGGCCAAGCTGGCCGATGTCTGGACCTACGCCAACAGCCCCCTGTACTCGGAAAAGGAGCGTCTGGCGCTGGACTTCGCGCTGGCGGCCGCGTCACAGCCCAACGCGGTGACCGACGAACAGTTTGCGGCGTTGCAAAAGCACTGGAGCGACGGTGAAATCGTTGAGATCCTGGGCGTGGTGGCGATGTTCGCCTTTCTCAACCGCTGGAACGACACCATGGCCACGCCATTGGAAGCCACGCCGTTGAACCTGGCCGAGCAGCTACTGGGCGAACACGGGTGGACGTCGGGCAAGCACCAGCTGTAGCGCGCAAGACCCAGCCTTGCCCCCGCCCAAGCGCCCGGTTCAGCCCAGAATCGGATAGCCCAGATTCAGGCGGATCAGGGTCACGGCGTACAGCAGAAAGCAGGCCAACAAACCCAGCAGCACCAGTGGGCGTGCCGGGCGGATGGTGGGCTCCAAGCGGGTCGCCAGCGCAGGCCGTGCGCCTGTGTCTGCGCCGGGGCGAGCCAGCATCAAGACCGCGGCGAGGACCATGAACAGGCCGGAGACCAGAGCGGCCTGGCCCCAGAATTGGCTCAGGTGGCGCAGCCCGTGCCAGAGCACATTCCACAAACCGGCCACCAACACACCGATGCCCATGCCGGACCGCAGTTGGGGGTGGCGCAAAAGCCGCGCCAGTGCGGCAGGCGTCCAGGGCGATAGCGCCAACCAAGCCAGCAGCATGAAGATGGCGACGACGATGCCCATGATGGGTTTCTTTCGGTGCTACAGCTCGGGTGCCGTGGCGCAGGCGCCTATTTCCAGCGAACCGGCTCGATGTGCACGCTGCCCCGGGTGCTGGAGAGCGTGACTTCGCCTTCTTGCAATGTGGCTTGCAGCTGCATGCTGCGTTCGGCCAGGGCCGCCAGTGCGGGCGCGGCTTCTGTGGGCAGGCGCCACACCTGCAGTTTTTCCAGGCGGTTGAGTTTGCCCTCTATGCCCCGCCACCAGATGTCGGCGGCCGAGCTGAAGGCATAGAGCAAGACCGCATCGGCTTTGCTGCAGGCCTTGGCGATGGGTTTGTCTTCGGGCTGGCCCACTTCGATCCAGAGCCGTTTGCGGCCGGTGAAGTCGGTCAGGGAAACGTCGGGGTCTTCCGGGTCCGACAGCCCGGCGCCAAACGCCAGCGTGCCGTCGCCGTTGCAGGTGTCCTGCAGCTCATGGGCGTGGCGGGCCATGGCGACCAGCCGCACCATCATGCGATCGTCGGTCTCGCTGGGGTGGCGGGCGAGCGTGAGCGCATGGTCGGCGTAATAGCCGTGGTCGATGTCGGCGATCTGCAGATGCGCCTTGAAGATGGTGGATTTGAGTGCCATGGCAATGAAAAAAAAAGCGGGTTCCGTTGCCAGAACCCGCTTTTCAAATTTTGGTGGTGATAGGTGGACTTGAACCACCGACATCAGCATTATGAATGCTGCGCTCTAACCAACTGAGCTATATCACCAACGAAGGCAAGATTATAGCGATATTTTTGGCCGATTTCGCCGCCTGGCCTGCCACACGGCGTGGCCCCGGTTCCGCCATCAACGGTGTTTGAATTCGGGCGTGCGCTTGTTCACAAACGCGTCCATGCCTTCTTTCTGGTCGTCGGTGGCGAACAAGGCGTGGAACAGGCGGCGCTCGAACATCACGCCATCGGACAGACCGCTTTCAAACGCGCGGTTGACCGATTCCTTGGCCGCCATCACGCTGATGAGTGAGTACCCACAAATCATGAGTGCAGCGCCCAGGGCCTCGTCCATGAGTTTGTCCAGCGGCACCACGCGGCTGACCAAACCGGCGCGCTCGGCTTCGGTCGCGTCCATCATGCGACCGGTGAGCACCAGGTCCATGGCTTTGGATTTGCCCACGGCGCGCGGCAGGCGCTGCGTGCCGCCCGCGCCGGGGATGATGCCCAGCTTGATCTCGGGCTGGCCGAATTTGGCGTTGTCGGCGGCGATGATGAAGTCGCACATCATGGCCAGTTCGCAGCCGCCACCCAGGGCGAAGCCGCTCACGGCGGCAATCACCGGCTTGCGGATGCTGCGGATGGTTTCCCAGTTGCGGGTGATGTAGTCGCCCTTGTAGACGTCGGCGAAGCTGTATTGCGCCATGGCGCCGATGTCGGCGCCGGCGGCAAAGGCTTTTTCGCTGCCGGTCACGATCATGCAGCCGATCTCCTCGTCGGCGTCAAAAGCCTTGAGCGCCGCGCCGAGTTCGTCCATGAGCTGGTTGTTCAAGGCATTGAGCTGCTTGGGTCGGTTGAGCGCCACGATGCCGACACGGCCTTCGGTGCGTACGGTGATGAGTTCGGGAGCGGCGGTGGCGGTCATGTGGTGTCCTCGGGTGGGGGCTGTCGGAGTTGACGTACACGTCAACTATAGCGCCTCGCACCCCCGGGAAAACATTGGCCGACCGATTGGTTGGTTAATGGTAGATTGTCGGCAAATCCCAGCAACCGCAGCCACCACCGGCAGATCCGAGGAGACCCAGGTACATGACCACGCCCGCCACAGAAAGTACCGTGCTGTTCGAGCAGCGCGGCGCTGTCGCACTGATCACGCTCAACCGACCCGCCGCGCTCAACAGCTTCACGCGCACCATGCATGCCGAATTGTGGGCGGCGTTCGACCGTGCCGAGGCCGATGCCCACATCCGCGCCATGGTGCTCACGGGCGCGGGTCGCGGGTTTTGTGCCGGTCTCGATTTGTCGGAGCTGGATTTCACGCCAGGCCCGCAGCAGGCGGAGCGCGCCGATCCGGGGCCGGTGATCGAGCAGGCGTTCAATCCCACCACGCGCCGGATCCAGAATCTGCGCATGCCCATCGTGGTCGCGGTCAATGGCGTGGCGGCGGGGGCAGGGGCTTCTTTGGCGATGGCCTGCGATATCGCCATCGCCGCGCCCAGTGCCAGTTTTGTGCAGGCCTTCAGCAAGATCGGCCTGATTCCCGATGCCGGTGGCAGTTGGTTGCTGGTCGAACGCCTGGGGCTTGCGCGTGCCATGGCCCTGGCCATGACCGGTGACAAACTGCCCGCTGCGCAAGCCAAGGAGTGGGGTTTGATCTGGGACGTGGCCGACGACCCGCTGGTCGTGGCCATGGCCCTGGCCGACAAATTGGCGGCCATGCCGACCAAGGCCTTGGTCGCCACGCGCGCCTTGCTGCGCGACGCCAGCACCCGCAGCTTGCACCAACACCTTGATGTGGAGCGCGACACGCAATCGGCGCTGGGCGCCACCCACGACTACATCGAAGGCGTGACCGCTTTTCTCGAAAAACGCCCAGCGCAGTTCAAGGGGACATGATGACGATGACGCCAGAGCAACGCGCGAGCAAAGTCGGCGAGACGATGTTCGCGGCGGACACCGCGAGCAAACACACCATGGGCATGGAGCTGGTGGCGGTTGCGCCCGGCCGCGCCGTGATGCGCATGGCCGTGCAGCCCCTGCACCTCAACGGGCACCAGATCTGCCACGGCGGTTTCATCTTCACGCTGGCGGATTCGACCTTTGCCTTCGCCTGCAACAGCCACAACAAAAACACCGTGGCCGCCGGGTGCAGCATCGAGTTTCTGCGCCCGGCGCATGCGGGCGATGTGCTCACCTGCGAAGGCCTGGAGCAAACGCTGCAAGGGCGGCACGGCATTTACGACATGCAGGTGCGCAACCAGAAGGGCGAGGTCGTGGCCATGTTCCGCGGCAAGAGCGCCCAGATCGCGGGCACGGTATTTCCCGAGCAGGAGCAGACATGAAGGCCTTTCCCCTGGAGCCGATCGAGAAGGCCAGCGTCGACGAGCTGCGCGCCCTGCAGCTCAAACGCTTGCAGGCCACGCTGCGCCACGCGTACGCCAACTCATCCGTTTACCGCGCCAAATTCGAAGCAGCAGGCGTGCACCCCGACGATTGCAAGAGCCTGGGCGATCTGGCGAAATTTCCCTTCACCACCAAGAAGGATTTGCGCGACAGCTACCCGTTTGGCATGTTCGCCGTGCCGCGCGAGCAATGCGCGCGCATCCATGCGTCCAGCGGCACCACCGGCAAGCCGACCGTGGTGGGCTATACGCTGAAAGACATCGACACCTGGTCCACCGTGGTGGCGCGCAGCATCCGCGCCAGCGGTGCGCGGCCCGGCGATTTGGTGCACGTGAGCTACGGCTACGGCCTGTTCACCGGCGGCCTGGGCGCGCATTACGGCGCCGAGAAATTGGGCTTGACCGTGGTGCCCTTTGGCGGCGGCCAGACCGAGCGCCAGGTGCAGCTGATGCAGGACTTCCGGCCCGACATCATCATGGTCACCCCCAGCTACATGCTGGCCATTGCCGACGAATTCGAACGCCTGGGTCTGGACCCACGCGCGAGCAGCATGCGCATCGGCATCTTTGGTGCCGAGCCCTGGACCAACGACATGCGGGTGGCGATCGAGGCGCGCATGGGCATCGACGCGGTGGACATTTACGGCCTGTCCGAGGTGATGGGACCGGGCGTGGCCAACGAATGCGTGGAAACCAAGGATGGCCCCACGATCTGGGAAGACCATTTTTACCCCGAGATCATCCACCCAGAGACGGGCGAGCCGGTGGCCGACGGTGAGATGGGCGAGCTGGTGTTCACCAGCCTGACCAAAGAGGCCCTGCCCATCATCCGCTACCGCACCCGCGATCTCACCCGCCTGCTGCCCGGCACGGCACGCACCATGCGGCGCATGGAGAAAATCACCGGCCGCAGCGACGACATGATGATCGTGCGCGGCGTCAACGTATTCCCCACGCAGATCGAGGAACTGATCCTCAAACGCCCCGAGCTCAGCGCCCACTACCAGTGTGTGCTGACCCGCGAGGGCCCGATGGACAACCTCACCGTGGTGGTGGAAACCGCGCCGGGCATCTCGCCCGACAGCATCGAGGCGCGCGCAGCGGCCAAACTGCTGCAGCACGAGGTGAAGGTGTTCGTGGGCAGCAGCGTGGCGGTGGACCTGAAACCCGAGGGCGGGGTGGAGCGCAGCCAGGGCAAGGCCAAGCGCGTGGTCGATTTGCGCACCAAGCCTGCCTGAGCAGGCCCAGCGTTCAGGCCGTTGCCGGGGCGCCCAGCCACGGCGCCAGCCGTGCCGCATCGCCCACCACCAGGCGCACAGCCTGGGTCTCGGTGGGCCAGTCCAGTGGGCAGCGCAGCAGGCGTTTGTCGCGCGAGACCAAAGCTGTGAGTGCGCCGCGTTGGCCGCGTAGCATGGCCACTTCGTCGAGCTTGTGGATGCGCCAGGCTTCGGCGGTGGCACCCCGGCGAGCGGGTGCGAATTCCACCCCCAGCCACTCGTCGCCCGCCGCCAGGCCGGCCGCTTCTGCCGCACCGCCGCGCAGCACGGTTTTCACCGTGATGCCGTCGGCGCCTTCGCTCACGCGCAGGCCCAGTTGTTGCGCCAGGGGCGCCGGATGGTGTTGCACCAGCACGCCCTGGTGCTCCAGGCGGTCGATCAGGGGTATGTCGGCCACGCTGTGCACCCAGGCCGCCAGTTCGGGCGCGTAGCTGCGTTGGCCCAGTTGCTTGAGCACTTGCAGGAGATCGGACTCGCGCATCGGGCCGCCCTCGCAACGGGCCCACAACGCGCGCATCACCTCGTCCAGGGTGGTGTGGCCTTCGGCACGCAGCGTGAGGTCCAGGCACAGGGCCACCAGCGCACCCTTGGTGTAGTAGCTCACCGTGGCGTTGGGGGTGTTTTCGTTGACCCGGTAGTACTTGGTCCAGGCATCAAAGCTGGCCTGGGCCACGCTTTGCAGCAAGCGCCCCGGGGTTTGTTGCACCTGGTTCAGCGTTTTGGCGACCAGCATCAGGTAGGCGGCGTCGTCGATCAAGCCGGCGCGGCGCAAGAACAGGTCGTCGTAGTAGCTGGTGAAGCCTTCAAAAAACCACAGCAGTTCGGTGTGGTTTTCGCGCGCGTAGTCGTAGCGTTTGAACTCTGCCGGGCGCAGGCGCTTGACGTTCCAGGTGTGGAAGTACTCGTGGCTGATGAGGCCCAGCAGCGTGGTGTAGCCGTCGGTGGCTTTGAGGGCGGCGGGTTTGTCGCCTGTGGAGGCGGCGACCCGCGCAGCGGCGGAGCGCGGGGGCGTCGTCCACCGGGGCAGGTCCGCGCGCTGGCAGATGAGCGCGGTGGAATTGCGGTGTTCCAGGCCGCCGTAACCGTCGGCGCTGGCGTACATCATGAACAAGTAGTTCTTGAACGGCGGCGCTTCCCTGGCGGGCCCGTGCCAGAACGCGATTTCGGTTTCGCAAATGCGCTGCGTATCGGTCAGCAGGCGTTCGCCATCGAACCCCTCGCCCACGCCACTGACCACAAAACGGTGTGCCACGCCCCCGGCGCTGAAGCTGCCGCTCCAGAAGCGGCCCATTTCCACCGGGCAGTCGGCCAGTTCGTCGTAGTCGGCGGCCAGGTAGTGGCCGAAGCCGTCGGCATCCACCGCCAGGGGCTCCAGGCCGGTGGCGATTTTCCAATCGGCGGTGTCGTCGCTGGGTGCCAGTTCCAGGCCGTGTGGCAGGTCTTCCTGGCCGAGCACGCGCAGGCACAGGCTGGTGGCGTTGAAGAAGCCACGGGTGGCGTCGAGAAACGCTGTGCGCACGGAAGCGTCCAGCGCATAGACCTCGTAGCGCAATTCCAGCGCCTCGTCGGCGGTGTTGGTCACTTGCCAGTTGTGTTTGTCGAGCTGGCGCACAGCCAGCGTCTGGTCGCCCTGGGTTGCGCCCAGGTTTTGCAGGTGTTGCGAAAACTCGCGCACCAGGTAGCTGCCGGGAATCCACACCGGCAGGCTCACGCGCTGGTTCTTGGCGGGTTGTTCGATGCGCAGCGTGACCGCAAACAGGTGGGCCTTGGCGTTGTGCACGGCCACCGTGAAATGCACCGGCGTGTGGCGGGGCTCAGACGCTGGTGCGGCGCGCCGGGCCCGCTTGGCGCTGGCCGCAGGGGTGGCGGTGGTGCGGGCTGCCGCGGTCTTGGGCGTCTTGGGGTTTGGCGGTTTTTTCACAAAGCTCCTGCGGCGATGAAACAAGAAAGGGCGGCGGCGGCAGAGAGCCGGAAACGCAGGGTCAGCCAGTCGTGCAGACCGGCTTGTTTGTACAAGACCCGGTCCACCAGGTAACAGATGATGAGCACCAGGCCCAACCAGGCCAGACCGGCATGGGCGGGCATGAGCAAGCCGGGCCAGGCCAGCAGCGAAGGCGCCACACCCCACAAAAAGTGGCTGCGGCGGGCATGGGGCAAGGGCATCACGCCGGCTTCGCGCAGGGCATTCCAGCCGATGCCCCAATGGATGCCGCCGAGAAACGAGGCGATCAGGGCCGCGTAGCCCGACAGGGCGATCGCCACCCAGGTTTGCAGCTCGACGCCCACCAGCCAGATCAGAACACTCAGCAGGGCAAAGGGGATCAGCCCGGCGTAGGCCAGGGTGTGGACGAGTGCGTGGTCTTGTGGATCTTCCAGTCCAGAGGTGGCTTGCATGGCCGAACGGTCAGGGCTGTTTGACGTCGGTCAGGAATTTCTCGATGCGGTCGGCCCCGATGGCGCCGGGCACGCGGGTGCCGTCGGCAAAGAAGATGGTGGGCGTGCCGGTGATGCGGTATTTTTTGCCGAACTCGACGTTGCGGGCCAACAAGGCGGTGTCGCAACTGGCCGGGGGCGGCGTGATGTCGCGCACCATCCAGTCGGTGAAGGTCTTGCCCTTGTTCTTGGCGCACCAGATGTTGCGCGACTTGTCGGCCGAATCGGGGCTCAGAATGGGGTAGAGCAGCACGTGCACCGTCACGTTGTCGATCTTTTCCAGATCGCGCTCGAAGCGCTTGCAATAGCCGCAGTTGGGGTCTTCAAACACCGCCATCTTGCGTTTGCCGTTGCCGCGCACGATGGTGAATGCGTCTTTCAACGGCAGGTCTGAAAAAGAAATGGCGCTCAGCTTGTCGGTGCGCTGTTCGGTCAGGTTGACCTTGGCCTGGGTGTCGATCAGCGCGCCCTGGATCAGGAAGTTGCCCTCGGCATCGGTGTAGAAGATCTCGCTCTGGTTCACCCGCAGCTCGTACAGGCCGGGCATGGGCGTTTTGCTCACCTCGTCGATCTTGGGCAGGTTGGGCAGGCGTTCCGCCAGATTCTTGCGGATCGTGGCCTCTTGTGCAGCAGCGCCCAGCGAAAGCGCGGCCAGCAAGGTCAGCAAAAGGGTTTGTATGGTTTTCATGTGTTCAAAAATGGAAATATAAAAATGCCGTTGCGTTTCAGCTGCCGAGCCCAGAAGCCTGTTTGCTCACCCACTGTTTGAGCGCACCGCTGCGCTCGAAACCCTTCATGCCCCAATTGCGCAAGGCCTGTACGCGGCTGTCGGCGTGCGAAAACAGGCCAAACAAACCGTCGGTCACCCAGCCCATGGCGTTCACATCGGCCTGCCGCGCCCGCTCGTAGCGGCGCAACAGCTTGTGGTCGCCCACCCCGCGCCAGTATTCGCGTCCGTGCAGCACCCGCGCCAGTTCGGCCACGTCGGCCAGCCCGACGTTGAGGCCTTGCCCCGCCAGCGGGTGCATGGCATGTGCCGCGTCCCCCGCCAGCGCCACGCCGCCCCCGGGCAGGCTGGCGACCCAGCGCCGTGCCCGCGAAAGCTCCAGTGGCCAGGCCTGTACCGGGCTCAGCAGCTGCATAGGCCCCAGCACCTGGCCACAGCGCGCTTCGATGGCCGAAATCAAGTCTTGCGCATCCGCTTCCAGCCAGGACTTTGCCTGCTGCCTGTCCACAGACCACACCAGCGCGACAGAGTTCCCTTGCGGGCCGCCCAACGGCAGCAAAGCCATGATCTCGCCGCCGGTAAACCACTGGCGCGCCACACCGCCGTGGGGCAGGGCGCATTGCAGCCGGGTGGCCACCGCACTTTGTGGGTAGGGCCGCACGTCGAACTCAAACCCGAGTTCGGCGCGGGACACGCTGCGTTTGCCCTCGCACACCACCGTGAGCTGGGCCGGCGGGGCCTCGGTGCACAGCTCAATGCCGGCCTGGTAGCGCACCGCTTCGGCCAGGCGTGCCTCCAGCGCGGGCACATCCACAATCCAAGACAGCGCGGCCGCTGGATCGGCGCTGGCCGAAAAGCGCACCGCACCGTCGGTGTCGCCAAACACCTGCATGTCGCGCACCGGGGTGATCACCGTTTCGTCTTCGGGCCAGGCCCGCACCGATTGCAGCAGCTCGCGCGAAGCGCTGTTGAGGGCATAGGCCCGCACATCGGGGCCGCCGGGCGGGGGCGGCACCACCAGCGCCACCCGCAGCCGCTCGCGTGCCAGCAGCAAGGCCAGGGTGCGCCCGACCACGCCAGCGCCCCGGATCGTCACGTCAAAAGGCCGGGAGGCGGCGGGTTTTGGAGCGGTGCTGTTCATACAGGGATTTTAGGAGCAGGGCAGAATGCCCTTTTCCCTCATTTCTCCCTCTCTTCCCGTCCACGTTTCAGAAGCGCTTTGCCATGTCCCTCAGCAGCCCGACCGACACCACCGACCCGATTGCCTCCGCCGAAGTGCAGGCCCGCATCGAAGCCCTCTGGGTCTACCCGATCAAATCCTGCGCCGGCATCGCCCTGCAAGAAGTCGAGCTCACCCCCACCGGCCTGCTGTACGACCGCGCCTGGATGGTGGTGGACGCCGATGGTGGTTTTGTGACCCAGCGCGAGCTGCCACGCATGGCGCTGATCCAGCCCAGCTTCCAGATGGGGCAGCTCAAGCTGCAGGCGCCCGGCATGTTGGCGCTGCACCTGGAGCTGAACGCCGCCGAAGGCCCGCTGAAGGTGCAGGTGTGGGACGACGAAGTGATGGCCTGCGACATGGGCGACCTGGCCGCGCAATGGTTCAGCGACTTTCTGGGGCCGGACGCGCCAGCCGACCTGAAACGCCTGCGCCTGGCCCGCTTCGACCCGGACGTGACGCGGCAGTGCAGCGCCCAATGGACCGGTGGGCGCGAAGCCAGCACCCAGTTCGCCGACGGTTTTGGCCTGCTGGTGACCAGCACCGCTTCGCTGGCCGAACTGAATCAGCGACTGGAGAAGGCGGGCGAAGCGCCCGTCACCATGCAGCGCTTTCGGCCCAATATCGTGCTCAGCGGCGTTGAAGCCCACGACGAAGACCGCCTGGGGCCGATGAACATCCGCACGGGAGACGACTCGATGGCGGTGATCGAAACCGTGAAGCCCTGCGCCCGCTGCCCGATCCCGAACATC
>NZ_JBFJMY010000018.1:0-21559 GCF_041633695.1 Hydrogenophaga sp. | reverse complement strand
GGCAACAACCTGAGCGTTAGCATCATCGGCACCAACGATCAGTTCACTCTGACCAACTGGTACCTGGGTAGCCAATACCACGTGGAGCAGTTCAAAACAAGCGATGGAAAGACGTTGCAGGACAGCCAAGTACAAAACTTGGTGCAAGCCATGTCCGCCTTCTCGCCACCAGCGGCCGGACAAACAACTTTGCCCGCCAACTATGCGGCGGATTTGTCGCCGGTGATCGCCGCCAACTGGCAATAGACCGTTGATTGAGGGGCGGTGGTTGTGCGCCGCCCCTTCTTCCACTGCCCAGGCACTGCGGCCTCGGCTCGCCGGTGGCGCCCACCCACCGCAAAACATTCAACTCAGCTGAAACCGCCCCATCTGGTGCGCCAGTTCCACCGCCGAGCTGACACCCATTTTTTCGAAGATGTTGGCGCGGTGGAATTCCACGGTGCGTGGGGTGATGCCGAGGTGGTCGGCGATGTTTTTGTTGTAGTGGCCTTGTAGCAGTTCGTCCAGCACCTCGCGTTCGCGCGCACTCAGGCTGGCCAGGGCCTGGCGCAGGCGCTGGGCTTGCTGCATTTCTTCGCTTTGCACCGTGCGTAGAGCGGCCTCCACTTTGTCCACCAGCACGTTGTCCTGGAAGGGTTTTTCCAGAAAATCCCAGGCACCGTTTTTCACCGCAGCCACCGCCATCGTGACGTCGCCATGGCCGGTGAGAAACAAGACCGGCCACGGGCAGTTGAGGCTGCGCAGTTCTTCGAAAGTGGCCAGGCCCGATAGTGGCTCCATGCGGATATCCATCAACACCACCGCAGGAGACCAGAGCGCGCCCTGCGCGCGCGCCGCCGCCAGAAACGCTTCGCCCGATGGCCAGGCCTGTGCCTGGTGGCCGCGCGAGTCGAACAGCCAGACCAGGGCATCCCGAAAGTCGGCGTCGTCGTCCACGATGTGGATGGCGGGGTTCACGGTCTCCATCTGTGTGTCTCCTTCTTGTGGGGCCCTCTGTTGGGGCTGCTTGGGGGCGGTTTCAGGGCACACCCACTTGGGCAACGGGCCAGGCTGCGCTCGCTTCAGGCGGCCTGTTGCGTGCTGCCGGCCAGCGGTATGCGCACGGTGAAACAGGCCCCGCCCAGATCCTGCGATTGTCCAACATCGATGCGACCGTGGTGGGCCTCCACAATCGATCGGCAAATCGCCAAACCCATGCCCATGCCGTCTTCCTTGCCACTGAAAAAGGCATTGAAAATCTGGTCGCGCTGGTCTTCGCCCACGCCGGGGCCGCTGTCGCTCACCGTGAGCAGCAGGTTGTCGCCCACGGTCTGCACGCTCACCTGCACCTCGGGTGCGGCCGTGCTCTGGTGGGCCCAAAATTCCGCGTTGCCCACCAGATTGCTCAAGGCGTGTTCCAGCAGCAGCGCGTCCGCGTCTATCCACACCGGCTCGGGCGGCAACAGCAGTTGCAAGGGCAGTTGGCGTTGGCGCTGCAAGGGTGCGAGCACGCGGCGCAAGAAAGCGTTGATCTCGACACGCTGCCAAGTCATCTCGCGGCGGCGGGCAAAGGCGTTCACGCGCTGGATGATGCGCCCGGCCTTGGCCGAGAGCTGCTCCATGCGCTCCACCACCGACTCCAGTTCCTCGTTGCTCAAGCGCCCGCTCTTCAGGCGGTTGAGCAAGCCGTTGGCGAAACCACTGAGCGCACCCAGCGGCTGGTTGAGTTCGTGGGCCAGGGTGGAAGCCACCTCGCCCATCGCCACGAGGCGCCCCGAGGCTTCCAGTTTCTCTTGTTGCCGCGCGGCCGTGCGCTCGGCGCGCTTGCGCTCGCTGATGTCGATCACCGAACTCATCCAGCCCAATTGGGCACCGTCGCCATCGCTCAGCGGTGCTTCGTGGATCAGCACATCCAGCAGCTGCCCGCCCTTGTGCTGGAACTGCACCTCCACGCCCGCGCGTTCGGTGCCTTGCGCGATCACACCCTGGTGGACGAGCTGCAGCTCGTCGGTCTGTGGCTTGGGCCAGTAGGGCAGTGGCGCCTGGCGCCCGACCAGTTCGTGGGGCTCAAAGCCCACCATGCGGCAAAACGCCTGGTTCACATACAGGATGCGGCCCTGCAAATCCCAGGCACGCAAGCCCACGGTGACCGCGTTTTCCATCGCGCTGCGCAAGGCCACCTGGGCTTGCAGCTGCGACTCGATGCGTTGGCGCTTGACGAAGTCGCGCCGCAAGGCGTACAGACTGGCCAGCATGCCCAGCAGGCACAACATGGCGACCAGAAAAAACATGCGCGGCACCGTGGCGGAATCCGAACGGATGCTCTGCACCTGCAGGGCCAGATCGGTGCCAGGCAGTTCCAGGTAAGCGTTGTAGTGCTGCGCCTCGGTTTTGGGTGCCCAGGCCATTTGTTGCTCGTCCATCAGCACCACCTCGTGGTTCTGGCGAAACCAGGCCGGTATCAAGGCCTTCACCGCTTCGTCCAGCGACAAGGCCGCAAGGTAGTTGCCCGAAAATACACCACGCTCGAACAAGGGAACCGCCAGCCACACGGTGTATGCACCGGGCGGCTGGCCCTTGGGCACGGGGCCGGCGTAGCTCGGACGCCTGAGCGAGCGCGTGATGTCTTGCATCACCGACAACATCTCGGCGTTGCCGGGCTGCGCTGCGGCATCGGCTTGCAGGCGCGCCAGTATGGGCGGCGCCGACGCGTGCGCGCCCGCCGCCAGCCAGCCATGGGCCAGCACCACGCCCGGCTGGCGCAGCAACAGGCCGGGGTTGAACTTGCCTTCGGGCGGCTGGCCTTCTGCGCCCTCGGCCTCGCGCGCCTGGTGCGCCAGCACTTGCAGGTCGTCCTCCAGGCGGCGAAAGTGGAAGCGCGCGCTTTGCTCCAGCCACTGGGCGTCGGCGGTGCGGCGGCGCTGGCCTTCGTCGGCTTCGAAGGTTTGCAGGTACAGCACCAGCGTCACCACCGACACCGCGAGAAACAGCAACAGGCCCAGCAACCACAGGGTGGCGTGTTTGCCACGCCCGAGCAGGCCAACGTTGCGGCTTTGCAGCAAATCGAAATCAAACAGGTTTTCGAACGGCGGAGGGCTCATGTCGGGCACACAGGTGAGGAGTCGCTAGCATAGCGGGGTGATGGAGACATACAACCCAGCCCGAACGGGCGCGCGCCTGTGGCGGCTTTTGGCACTGCCCTGCTTGGCGCTTGTGCTGCTGTGCACGCAGACACCTGCGCACGCGGGTTTGTTGATCCGGTTCTCGCATGTGGTTGCCGAAGACACCCCCAAGGGCCTGGCGGCACAACGCTTCAAGGTGCTGGTCGAGCAGCGTTCACAGGGACGCATCACGGTGGTGGTGTACCCGGGGGCGCAGCTGTATGGCGACCGCGACGAGATGGAGGCCTTGCAGATCGGTGCGGTGGAGATGCTGGCGCCGTCCTTGTCCAAATTCGGTCGGTTGGGGTTTCCCGAATTCGAGCTGTTCGACCTGCCCTTTTTGTTCGGCAACATGCAGGAGGTGCAAATCGTCACCACCGGACCGGTGGGGCAGAAGTTGCTGGCCGGTCTTGCGCGCCAGCACCTGGTAGGGCTGGGCTACTTGAACAACGGCTTCAAGCAGATGAGCGGCAACCGCCCCTTGCTGGAGCCCGCCGATTTTGCGGGCTTGCGCATGCGGGTGCAGGCCTCGCGCGTGATCGCGGCCCAGATGCGCGCGCTCGGCGCCTACCCGGTGGCGCTGCCGTTCAGCGAAACCCGCGAAGCGCTGGGCCAGAACGTGGTGCGGGGCACGGAAAACCCGCTGTCCAACTTCTGGACCCAGAACATGCACACGGTGCAGACCGACCTCAGTCTGACCAACCACGGCTACCTGGGCTACGCCATCGTGACCAGCGAGCGCTTTTGGCTCAGCCTGAACGAAGCCGACCGCATCCTGATCTCGCGTGCTTTGCGCGAAGCGCTGGATTTCGGCAACCAGATCGCCGACGCGCAGAACGACAAGGCCTTGAACGCCCTGCGCGAATCGGCCACCACACGCGTGCACACCCTCACGCCGGCGCAGCGCACCCGGCTGCGCAAGACTGTGCAACCGGTGTACGAACAGTTCAACCACCGTGTCGGTCCGCAATGGATTCGGGACGTTGAAAAAGCCCTGGCGCGCTGACAGCGGGCCGACAAAAAACCGCCGCCGGCCGCGCCACCTAGGGTTTTCCCGGCTGTTGAACGCCACAGTTGGCAGAGGCGCCACAAAGCCATAACCTTGACGCAGTTCAATCTGGACTGATCCCAAGCACTGGAGACAACCTCATGAAATTGAAGATCGCACTGGCCTCGGCGCTGTTCGCCTTTGGCCTCACCACCCACGCCGCCCCCATCGTCATCAAGTACAGCCACGTGGTGGCCGACGTCACGCCCAAGGGCCAGGCGGCTTTGAAGTTCAAGGAACTGGCCGAGAAGAAGCTGGCTGGCAAAGTCGAGGTGCAGGTGTTCCCCAACAGCCAGTTGTTTGGCGACGGCAAGGAAATGGAAGCCCTGCTGCTGGGCGACGTGCAAATCATCGCGCCTTCGCTGGCCAAGTTCGGCAAGTACACCCCCAAGCTGCAGATTTTTGACCTGCCCTTCCTGTTCACCGACCTCGCTGCGGTCGACCGTTTCCAGTCCGGCAAAGAAGGCCAGGAGTTGCTGAATTCGATGAACAAGAAAGGCATCACCGGCCTGGGCTACCTGCACAACGGCATGAAGCAACTGTCGACCAACAAGCCACTGGGCATGCCCGCTGACGCCAAAGGCCTGAAGTTCCGCATCCAGGCGTCCGACGTGCTGGAAGCCCAGTTCAAGGCCGTGGGGGGCAACCCACAGAAGCTCGCCTTCGCCGAGGTCTACCAGGCCTTGCAGACCGGTGTGGTCGATGGTGCCGAGAACCCTTGGTCCAACATCTACAGCAAGAAATTCCATGAAGTGCAGGGCTACATCATGGAGAGCAACCACGGCGTGCTCGACTACATGGTCATCGCCAACACCAAGTGGTGGGAAGGCCTGCCAGCCGACATCCGCAAAGGCCTGAACGAAGCCATGCAAGAGTCGATCAAGTACGGCAACAAGGTCGCCAACGACGAAGACGCCGAGTTCCGCAAGAAAGTGATTGCCGACAACAAGGCCAAAGTGTTGCCCATGAACCCCGAGCACCTCAAAGCCTGGCGCGCCGCCATGCAGCCGGTGTGGAAGCAGTTTGAAGGCGAAATCGGTGCCGACCTGATCCAGGCGGCACAGAAGGCCAACAAGTAAAACGGCCCAGGCTCCCAGACCTCAACCCCTCGAACCCCGGCACTGTCCGGGGTTTTTTCAGGACCCATCATGAAAATACTCGACCGTCTCGAAGAGTGGATCATGTCGCTCATGCTGCTGGCCATGACTTCCCTGGCCTTTCTGCAGGTGGTGCGCCGCTACGTGTTCAACACCGGCTACTCGTGGAATCTGGAGCTCACCACGGTGTGCTTCGCGATCATGATCTTTGTCGGCATTTCCTACGGTGTGCGGGTCGGCTCGCACATCGGTGTGGATGCGCTGGTGCGCCTCATGCCCGAAGGCACGCGCCGTGCAACGGCCATCGTGGTGGTGTTGCTGTGCCTGGTCTACGTCGGCTTTGTCATGGTGGGTGCCACCGAATACGTGAGCAAGATGAAGGACGTGGGCATCGAGTTCGATGACATGCCGATCGAGCGCTGGCAAGTGCTGATCATCATGCCCATCGGTTATCTCATGGTGGCCTTTCGTTTCCTGCAAATCCTCTGGAACCTGATCACCGGCAAAACCACCAGCCTGCACCTGGCCGATGAAGCCGCCGACGCCATGAAACTCAAAGCCGAAGAGGAACCCGCATGAACACGCTCGTGCTTTTTGCCTGCCTGTTCGCCTTTCTGGCGCTGGGCATGCCGGTGGCCATCGGTCTGGGTCTGTCCAGCCTGCTCACCATCTATTTCTTCTCGCAGGATTCGCTGGCTTCGATGTCGATCAAGCTGTTCGAAACCAGCGAGCACTACACGCTGCTGGCCATCCCGTTCTTCGTGCTGGCCGGCAACCTCATGTCCACCGGTGGTGTGGCGCGGCGCATGGTGAAGTTCGCCATCGCGGCGGTCGGCCACATGCGCGGTGGCCTGGCCATCGCGTCCATCCTGGCTTGCATGTTGTTCGCGGCGGTCTCGGGCTCCAGCCCGGCCACGGTGGTGGCCATCGGCTCCATCGTGATCGCCGGCATGGTGAAAAACGGCTATACCAAGGAATTCGCCGCGGGCGTGATCTGCAACGCCGGCACGCTGGGCATTCTGATCCCGCCTTCGATCGTGATGGTGGTGTACGCCGCCGTCACCGAGGTGTCGGTGGGCCGTTTGTTCATGGCGGGCGTGGTGCCGGGCATTTTGCTCGGCCTGATGCTCATGGCCGGCGTGTGGTGGCGGGCAGGCAAGCTGCAGCTCACCCCACCACCCAAGGCCAAGCTGCGCGAGGTGCTGTCCGCGTTCCGCGAGTCCATGTGGGGCCTGGCCTTGCTGGTCATCATCATGGGCGGTATTTACGGCGGTGTGTTCACACCCACCGAAGCGGCTGCCGTGTCGGCGGTGTACGCCTTGTTTGTGGCCGTGTTCATCTACCGCGACCTGGGCTTCAAGGACCTGCCCGAGGTGTTCCTGGAATCGTCCAAGACCACCGTGATGCTGATGTTCATCGTCGCCAACGCGCTGCTGTTTGCCCACGTGCTGACCACCGAGCGCATTCCGCAAACCATTGCCGAACACATACTGGCCGTGGGCATGTCGCCCTGGATGTTCCTGATCGTGGTCAACGTGCTGCTGCTGGTGGCAGGCGCCTTCATGGAGCCGACCGGGGTGATTCTGATCCTGGCACCCATCCTGTTCCCCATCGCGTCCCACCTGGGCATCGACCCGATCCACCTCGGGGTGATCATGGTGGTGAACATGGAGATCGGCATGGTGACGCCGCCCGTGGGTCTGAATCTGTTCGTGACGGCCGGAGTGACCAAGATGACGTTGATGCAGGTGACCCGCGCCGCCCTGCCCTGGCTCAGCATCTTGCTGGTGTTCCTGGCCATGGTCACCTATATCCCGGCGATCACCTTGGCGCTGCCCAACGCCATCTTCGGCCCTTGATCTAAGGTCCTGATCCCAAGCACCAATCGCCCCTTCTGGGGCGATTGGTCTTTTGGTGCCTGCCTGGCGTTGCTCAGGCGTTGGTGACGACCCGATCCGTTGCCCCTGGTGGCCTCAAACGCCCCAGACGATATCGACTTTCGCGCCTTCGCAGCGCTGGACCATTTCGATAAAAGGTGCGCAGCGCATGCGCAGACCCACCGGGTCGAACATCGGCGCTTCCTCGCCTTTGGCCAGCGCCTCTTCCACCAGGCGTTTGTGTTCGGCCTCTTCAAGCACGATGGCCTCGCGCAAGGTGGTCACGGCGGCGGACATTTGCGCAACTTCCAGAATCCCCGGGCCCGACGGCTCTTTGCCCAGCAGCTGCAGAATGCGCTTGCCGTGCGGCTCCAGCATCACCAGATCGCCGGTTTCGCGTGATTTGAAACGGTATAGGGACATGTTGGGCTCCTGTGTGTTGTTGTTCTGTTCATTCTGCACCACCGTAAAACCAAGGCAAGCAGCGCAACCAGGATCATCGGGTTTACCCGATTGGTTGAATTTAATTTATGCTTAAACTATTTCAGCATGAAGACAAATTCTTCGGCGCCTCGCCGCATCCTGTGCATTGGTGGTGGACCAGCAGGCCTGTATTTCGCCTTGCTCATGAAACGCCGCGACCCCAGCCTCACGGTCACGGTGGTCGAGCGCAACCGCGCTTTTGACACCTTTGGCTGGGGTGTGGTGTTCTCCGACCAGACCTTGCTCAATATGCGCCAGGCCGATCCCGAGTCGGCCCAGCTCGTGGGCGACGCCTTCAACCACTGGGACGACATCGAGGTGTTCTACAAGGGCGGTCGCGTGCGTTCGGGCGGCCACGGGTTTTGTGGCATCGGGCGCAAACGCCTGCTCAACATCCTGCAGCAACGCTGTCTGGACATCGGGGTCGACCTGGTGTTTGAGACCGACGTGACCGACGACCAGGCTTTGGCCGAGCAATACCAGGCCGACCTGGTGATCGCCAGCGACGGTCTGAACAGCCGTGTGCGCACCCGCTACGCCAGCAGCTTCCAGCCCGACATCGACACCCGCCTGTGCCGCTTCGTCTGGCTGGGCACCCAAAAGACGTTCGACGCCTTCACGTTTGCCTTCGAAGAAACCGAGCACGGCTGGTTCCAGGCCCACGCCTACAAGTTCGATGGCGATACCTCCACCTTCATCGTGGAAACCCCGGAAGCGGTGTGGAAGGCGCACGGCCTGGACAAGATGGAGCAGGCCGAAGGCATCGCCTTTTGCGAAAAGCTGTTCGCGCCCTACCTCGACGGCCACGCGCTCATCAGCAACGCCACCCACCAACGCGGCTCGGCGATCTGGATCCAATTCCCGCGCGTGATCTGCAACACCTGGGTGCACCACCAGGCCATCGCCGGGCGCAGCGTGCCCATCGTGCTCATGGGCGACGCGGCCCACACCGCACACTTCTCCATTGGCAGCGGCACCAAGCTGGCGCTGGAAGATGCGATCGATCTGGCCGACGAGTTTTCACGCGCCGCCGGCACCGATGAAACCGTGGGCGAGGTGCTGCAAGCCTACGAAGCACGGCGCAGCGTGGAGGTGCTGAAAATCCAGAACGCGGCGCGCAATTCCACCGAATGGTTCGAGCACGTGGACCGCTACACCGGCATGGAAATCCAGCAGTTTGCCTACTCGCTGCTCACCCGCAGCCAGCGCATCAGCCATGAAAACCTGCGCCTGCGCGACGCGCAGTGGCTCGAAGGCTACGAAACCTGGCTGGAACGCAAGGTCAACCCCCAGGCGCAAGCCAAACACCCCACGCCACCCATGCTGCTGCCACTCGCTGTGCGCGGGCTCAAGCTCAAGAACCGCATCGTGGTGTCGCCCATGGCGCAGTACAGCGCGGTGGATGGCACGGTGGGCGACTACCACCTGGTGCACCTGGGTGCCCGTGCCATGGGCGGCGCCGCGCTGGTGATGGTGGAGATGACCAGCCCGACACCCGAAGGCCGCATCACGCCCGGCTGCCCCGGCCTGTGGAACGGTGCGCAACAAACCGCGTTCCAGCGCATCGTCGATTTTGTGCACACCAGCAGCAGCGCCCACATCGGCATACAGCTCGGGCACAGCGGGCCCAAGGGTTCGACGCAACTGGGCTGGGACCAGATCGACGAGCCGCTGCCCGCTGGCGACACGCATGGCAACTGGCCGCTGCTCGCTGCCAGTGCCCTGCCCTATGGTCCGCAAAACCAGACCCCGAAAGCCATGGACCGCGAAGACATGGATGCACTCACCCAGGCCTTTGTCGAGTCCACCCGGCGCGCCGCAGACGCGGGTTTCGACTGGCTGGAGCTGCACGCCGCCCACGGCTACCTGCTCTCGGCGTTCATCTGCCCGCTCACCAACCAGCGCAGCGATGCCTACGGTGGCACGCTGGAGAACCGCTGCCGCTACCCGCTGGAGGTGTTCACCGCGATGCGCGCCGTCTGGCCGGCCCACAAACCCATGAGCGTGCGCATCTCGGCCCACGACTGGGCGCCCGGCGGCAACACGCCCGACGACGCCGTGGCCATGGCGCGCCTGTTCAAAGCCGCCGGTTGCGACGTGATCGACGTGTCTTCCGGCCAGACCACACGACAGGCCAAACCGGTGTACGGCCGCATGTACCAGACCCCGTTTGCCGACCGCATCCGCAACGAGGTGGACGTGCTGACCATGGCGGTGGGCGCGATCAGCGAGGCCGACCACGCCAACAGCGTCATCGCCGCCGGCCGTGCCGATCTCTGCGCCGTGGCGCGACCGCACCTGGCGAACCCGGCGTGGACGCTGTTCGAAGCCGCCAAGCTGCAAAGCACCGCCATCGAATGGCCGCGCCCCTACGAGAGCGGGCGCGACCAGCTCTACCGCGAGATCGCACGCCAGCAGGCGCTGCAAGCCACGAACACCCCCAGCAACACGCCGGAGAACGCATGAGCACGCCCCTCGACCTCGAAGCCCGTGCCCACAGCGAACACGCGCAGTCGCTGCGCCTATGGTTGCGCCTGCTGACCTGCTCGCAACTGGTGGAAAAGCGTGTGCGCACCGGATTGCGCGAACAGTTCGACACCACCTTGCCGCGCTTCGACCTCATGGCCCAACTGGAGCGCCACCCCGAAGGTCTGAAGATGAAGGAACTGTCGCACCGGCTCATGGTCACCGGTGGCAACGTGACCGGCATCACCGACCAACTGGTTGGTGAAGGTCTGGTAGAACGCATGGCGGTGGACGGCGACCGCCGCGCTTTTCTCGTGCGCCTGACCCCGCGCGGACACCAGCAGTTCGCCGACATGGCGCGCCAGCACGAGGACTGGATCGTCGAAGCCTTCGAGGGCCTGAGCCCGCGCGAGATCGACGGCCTGCACAAATTGCTGGGCAAGGTCAAGCAACACCAACTCGCCCTCAACCAGCGCCAGGCGGACACCGCCGACAGCGAATAAACAAACCGAGCCCGCACATGCAACACCCCATTCCCGCCCACAACCCGATGCACCCGCAATACCGCGCGGTCGCAGACACCGCGCCGCAGCACTTCGCTTGCAGCGTGCAAGACGGTGTGGCCACCGTCACCTTGAACCGGCCCGAGCGCAAAAACCCGCTCACCTTTGAGGCCTATGCCGAACTCGGCGCCTGGTTCAGCGGTTTGCAAAAAGCCACCGACGTGCGCGCTGTGGTGCTCACCGGTGCGGGCGGCAACTTCTGTTCGGGTGGCGACGTGTTTGAGATCATCGGCCCGCTCACCAAGATGAGCATGCCCGAGCTGCTGGCCTTCACCCGCATGACGGGCGCACTCGTGAGCGCCATGCGCGCCTGCCCGCAGCCTATCGTGGCCGCGCTCGACGGCGTGTGTGCCGGTGCGGGCGCCATGATGGCCCTGGCCTCCGACCTGCGCCTGGGCACGCCGCAATCCACCACGGCCTTCCTGTTCACCCGCGTCGGTCTGGCCGGCGCCGACATGGGCGCTTGCGCCCTGCTGCCCCGCATGATCGGCCAGGGCCGTGCCAGCGAACTGCTGCTGACCGGACGCGCCATGACGGCCCAAGAAGGCCAGGCCTGGGGCTTTCTGAACGCGGTGCACGAGCCCGATGCCTTGTTGCCCGCCGCGCACAAGCTGGCCGCGCAACTGGCCACCGGCCCGACCTTCGCCCACGGCATGACCAAGACCATGCTGCACCAGGAGTGGGCCATGACGCTGGACCAGGCGATCGAAGCCGAGGCCCAGGCCCAGGCCATTTGCATGCAAACACAAGACTTCACCCGCGCTTTTGAGGCCTTCTCGGCCAAACAGCGTCCGGTGTTCGAGGGCAACTGAGATGGTGGCTTTTGACCGCCCGCACCCGCACCTGCCGTCACCCCAGCAGAACCATCTGGAGCTGCCGTTCTTCGACGACGCCCATCGCGCCATGGCCAAGCCACTCGCCGTCTGGACCAGCGAACAAAGTGTGGACGAAGCCGACGACCGCGCCGCCTGCCGCGAATGGGTGCGCTTGCTCGCACAAGGCGGCTGGCTGCGCTATTGCGTACCCGCCGCACACGGCGGCGCCTTGCCCGCGCTCGATTCGCGCGCGCTGGTGATCTTGCGCGAAACCCTGGCTTTTCATTCGCCGCTGGCCGACTTCGCCTTCGCCATGCAAGGCCTGGGCAGTGGCGCCATCACGCTGGCAGGCACGCCGGAACAAAAAGACCGTTATCTGCCCGCCGTGGCCAACGGCAGCAAGATCGCCGCCTTTGCTCTGAGCGAGCCCGAAGCCGGCTCCGACGTGGCGGCCATGGCCACGCAAGCGCAAGCCTCGCCCCAGGGTTATGTGCTCAACGGCGAAAAGACCTGGATCAGCAACGGCGGCCTGGCCGATTTTTACCTGGGCTTTGCCAAGACCGATCCGGATGGCGGCACGCGCGGCATCAGCGCCTTCATCGTGGACGCGACCACGCCCGGCCTGGACAGCAGCGAGCACATCCACGTGATGGCACCACACCCGCTGGCCACGCTGCGCTTCAAAGACTGCGCTGTCGCTGCCGACGCCTTGGTCGGCCCGCTGCACGGTGGCTTCAAGCTCGCCATGCAGACGCTGGACATTTTCCGCGCCTCGGTTGCCGCCGCCGCCCTGGGCATGGCACGCCGCGCCTTGGCCGAGGCCGTGGCCCACGCGAAGCAGCGCAAGATGTTCGGCCAGACCCTGGCCGACTTCCAGCTCACCCAGGCACGCCTGGGCGAAATGTCGGCCTTGATCGATGCCGCCTCCATGCTCACCTACCGCGCCGCCTGGCTGCGCGACTGCAGCGCCAGCCAGGGCGCGGGCACTCCCGCCTACACCGCCGCGGCTGCCAGCGCCAAGCTCACCGCCACCGAAAACGCGCAGCGCGTGATCGACATGGCGTTGCAGATGCACGGCGGGCGCGGCGTGCAAGTGGGGCAAAAAATCGAAAGCCTGTACCGCGACATCCGGTCGCTGCGCATCTACGAAGGTGCGACCGAAGTGCAATTGCTCATTCTGGGCAAACACGTGCTGAGATGAAACACCCCCGCCGCGCTTTGCACGCCCCCATCAACAGACCCATGCCGACGGCCCAGCCTAGCGGCCCCGTGGCATTTACGGGATGTGAGCACCTCACCCGCCGCCAGTTGCGCGAACCCCCAAAATCGCCATCTGCGGCAAGGAGACTGTCATGACCTCTGTTCAATCGGATCGTTTCGTGCACGACCACCTGCCCGAACCCGAGCAGTGGCCGGAGCTGCGCTACGACCGCCCCGAGCTGCACCTGCCCACGCAGCTCAACCTGGTGCAGACCCTGTTCGACCGCGTCGAGGCCGCGGGCCACACCCAACGCCCGCTGTTCCGCAGCGAGGAGCGCCAGCTCAGTTACGCCCAGGCCCAGGTGGAGGTGAATCGCATGGCCCAGGTATTGACCCAGGACCTGGGCCTGGTGCCTGGCAACCGGGTCTTGATACGCGGCGGCAACTCGATCCAGATGGCCCTGGCCTGGCTGGCTGTGGTGCGGTGCGGCCTGATCGCCGTGGCCACCATGCCCTTGCTGCGCGCGCGCGAACTGGCCGCCATCATGGCCAAGGCGCGGCCCGACGCGGCCTTGTGCGATGCAGGCCTGTTGGACGAACTGCGCTCGGCCATGGACCTGTCCGCCGACACGCGCGAACTGCCCCTGCTGCACTTCAACGGTGGGGCGGGCAGCGACCAGGCCCGTTCGCTCCCCGCGCTGGCGCAACACAAACCCGAACCGTTTGCCCCCTGCCCCACTGGCGCCGACGACGTGGCCTTGCTGGCCTTCACCTCGGGCACCACCGGCACCCCCAAGGCGGCCGTGCACACCCACCGCGACGTGCTGGCCGCGTGCGAGACCTGGCCGCGCCACGTGTTGCGGGCCACGCCGGACGACATCGTCGTCGGCTCCCCGCCACTGGCCTTCACCTTCGGCCTGGGCGGCCTCTTGATCTTCCCCATGTGGGCGGGCTGCTCGGTCTATTTCCCATCGACCCCCTACACCCCCGAAACCATGGTGCAGACCATGGGCCGCGTGGGCGCCACCATCTGCTACACCGCACCCACCTTCTACCGCCAGATGGCGCCTTTTGCGCAGCAACAGGGTGTGGGCCCACTGCGCATCAGCGTGAGCGCGGGTGAAGGTCTGCCCGACGCCACACGGCAATTGTGGAAGCAGACCAGTGGCCTGGAAATGCTGGACGGCATTGGCGCCACCGAGATGTTCCACATCTTCATTTCTTCCCCGCCCGAAGCCGTACGCGCGGGCGCGGTGGGCCAGGTGGTGCCGGGCTATCAGGCGCGCATCGTCGGCGAAGACGGCCGCGAGCTGCCCATGGGCGAGGTCGGCCGCCTCGCCGTGAAGGGACCGACCGGCTGCCGCTACCTCGACGACCCGCGCCAGGCAGCGTACGTGCAGGACGGCTGGAACTACCCCGGTGACGCCTTCCGCCAGGACGCCGACGGCTATTTTTTCTACCAGGCCCGCACCGACGACATGATCATCACGGCCGGCTACAACGTGGCCGGCCCCGAGGTCGAGGCCGCTCTGTTGCAGCACCCGGCGGTAGCCGAATGCGGGGTGGTCGGGCGGCCCGATGAACAGCGCGGCATGGTGGTGGTGGCCTATGTGGTGCTCAAGCCCGGCCACGCGGATGACGCGACCCAGGTCAAAGCCTTGCAAGACCATGTGAAGCACGCACTGGCACCGTACAAATACCCGCGCGACGTGGTCTTCACCCACCAGCTGCCGCGCACCGAAACCGGCAAGCTGCAACGCTTTGCGCTGCGAAAAATCGCCAGCGGCGACGCGTGAACCGCCACCGCCCCCAAACCCAGACGCTTGAAGCGCTTTGACACGGACCACAACATGCAATTTCTCCACCCCCCTGGCTGGGCCGCACCCAAGGGCTACGCCAATGGCGTCGCCGCACGCGGCACGCAGATCTTTGTCGGCGGCCAGATCGGCTGGAACGCCCAGCAGGTGTTTGACAGCGACGACTTCATCGAACAGACCCGGCAAACCTTGCTCAATGTGCGCGCCGTGCTGGCCTGTGCCGGCGCCGGGCCAGAACACATGGTGCGCATGACCTGGTATGTGACCGACCGCGTGGAATACAACGCCCGTCTACGCGAACTGGGCGAAGCCTACCGGGAGGTCATGGGCAAACACTTTCCTGCCATGACCTGCGTGCAGGTGAGCGGCTTGATGGAGGCCCGGGCGCGGGTCGAGATCGAGGTCACCGCCGTGCTGCCGGACTAGGAGCCTGCGCGAAAAACCCGGCCGCTGGTCGAAAAAAAACCGCTGTCGGCTGGGTGCCGAAAGCGGTTTTTTTAGGTAGCGCAGGAGGCCTTTCCGAACGGCAGCGACCTCCCCCAGACCTTACTTGACCAGACCGGTGACCTCGATCGAGACACGGCGGTCGGCCTGCAAGCACTGGACTTGCTCGGCCTTGGGTGCCGTGGTGCTGCAACCCTGGGTGACCGGCTCGGTCTCGCCCCGGCCTTCGGCCGAAGCCTGCGCCGCTTTCACACCCAACGACTCCAGGAAACGGCGAACCGTGATGGCGCGTTCCAGGGACAAACGGTCGTTGTAGGTCAAGGAGCCCAGCCGGTCGGTGTGGCCGACCACCGTCAGCTTGTCGATGGATCGGTATTGTTTCAGGCGCTCGGCGACTTCGCGCAAACGCGCCTCGCCACCGGGCAACAAATGTGCGCGATCAGACTGATCGAACTCGAACAAGGCGTCGCCCAACAAGACAAAGCTTTCTTTGCCCGCCAGCATCACTGGTGCAGGCGCTGGCGCCGCAGCGACCGCTGCTTTGGGGGCGCCGCAGTTCGCGGCTTCTGCATCCGCGCGCTGCACGGCTTCTTCAACCATGGCGATGTGTGGTGTGGCCTGGCGCCAACCGGTTTGTTCCTGCGCATGACCGGCCCGTACCAGCCGCACCTCGGCACAAGCCACCGTGCGCGCCGTACAGGCCAGCGTCGCCGCTTGGCCCTTGTAGCCGTTGAGTCGGGCCCACAAATCGTCGCGTAAGCGCACACTGCCCGCCACCAGGGGGGTGTCTTGTCCCACGCGCGCCTGCTTGTCCGCCTCCAGCGCCTGCACGATCTTGAGCGACTCCTGCAACGATGCTTCCACATAACCGGTGCGGTCGTTCTCGTGGTACTGCGTCTTGGCGGTGTCGAGCCAGCACTGCGCTTTGGCCAGACCGTAGTTGCTCTGGGGCACACCGGCTTCGTTGAGCACGCGCAGGCGCTGCTGCACGGCATCCAGGCTCTTGCGGTCGCCCAGAATGCGTTCGTCCGTGATGCGCGCGGCCTGTGGCACCAGGCCGGCATTCTGCGCCCGGGTGGCATCGGAACCATCTGCCGCAGACAAGGCGGCACAGCCGGAAAGGGTCAAGGTCGCCAGAACGGCGGAAAGAGAAAGTGTGGTGCGCATGGCGGAATCGATCACAGCGAAAGGGCCAGCCGCCACAGAGCGGTTGGCCAGGGATGGAAGAACAGACCAGGATGTCATGAGCGGTCCTCGCGTCAGGGTTTGCCTGTTGCTGCCGGGGTGAGGGTCTTGTTCACACCCGCGTCCTTGCCCCGGAACAGGTCTTCGTCAAACTTGTAGCGCATGCCCAAGACCCAACCCCGGTTGGTGTAGTCGCTGCCCGACAGGTCTTTGTCCTTGAAGCCGCTCAGGTTGTAGCCCAGGGTCACCCAGAGGTTGTCCATGAGCACGTAACCGACCTCCAGGCCGTAGGCATACTGCCGTGCGCCGCCCGTGCCTTGCAGCACACTGAACAACCCACCCACCGACCAGCGGTTGGTGATGTCGTAGGTCACACGCGAACCCAGCAGCGCAGCGGAATACTTGTCGCGGATCGACCCCAGCAAAACTTCGTTGACCTGCTTGTAGGCAAAGCGGCCGCTGACCCACCAAGGGCGGCTGGGGTGGTAGTTGGCACGCACGCTGAAGATGCTCACGTCGCGGTCGGTGCCGTCGGTCCCGCCCAGGTATTCGCTGCGCCGCTCCACCACAGCCAGGGCATCAAAGCGGTTGCTGTCCACCGGGCGGTAGGCAAAGCCGAGCTGGAACCGGTTCTGCCGTTGGTCGCTCCCGGCTGCGGTACGCGGTGTGACCCGGTTGAAGTAGTCGCGGGCCAACAAGGTCCAGTCGCGGTCGAGTTTGCGCGCCACGCCCAGAGTCAGCAAGTGGTTGGTGTTGGCGCTGTCCTGCCGCCATTCGAGGCGACCGGACGCTTTCCACAGCTCGCTGGCGGTGTATTCCAGCCCGGTGCCCAGCGCGGTCGCATCGCCATTGGTCGCGGTCAGGCGCTCGGCATTGGTGACCAGGCGCAGCCCTTCGGCCAGGCGCCAGCCGTTGCGCAAACCGATCGCGGCCTGGATGTCTTTGCCGGCACCCACATCGCGCAGGCGGTATTCGCTGTAGAGCGAACCGTCTTGCATGTATTGCGTGTCCACACCCACCGCGATGGCGTTGCTGGTCTCGCCCACACCCAGACCATAGGCACCACCAAACTCCCGGCTGCGTTCGTAGCGCCCGTACAAGCGGGTCTTCTCGGCCACACGCCAATCGGCGCCCAGACGGTAGAGGTTGCTGCCGTCGTCACCCAGTTCGCGTTGCAATTCACCGGTCAGCGTCACGGTTTCGGTGGCCTTGAAGCCCAACCGGCCATAAATGGAGGTGCGATCCAGATCTTGCGGCGCGCTGGTGGTCGAGCCGTTGATGGGGGTACAGACCACGAGCTGGCCGGTGGCCGGATCGATTTGCTGGTTGCCCACCTGGCTGATGCCGTAACCGTTGTTGTAGCCCGTGCCACCCGATGCGCTGTTGGAACACGCGCTGCTGCTCAGGGTAGTCAAACCGGCAGCATCCTCCTGGACCTGGCGCACGCCAGCGCCCAGGGTCAGGCGTTCGCTCACTTTCAAGTCCATGCCCAGGGCCAGTGCCTGCGAGCTGCTTTCGCTGGGCGTGGTGGTGCGCTCGAGCTTTTCCTGGGAACGCAGGTATTCGGCGTTCACGCTCAGGTTCGGGTTGATTTTGTAGGCACCCGACACACCCACTTCGGTGCGCCCGCCGGTGATACCGGCTGCGTGGTTGTTGAAATCTTCACTGGCGCGGGCCGCGTAAGCCCGCGCACGCACGGCTTCGTCTTCGTGCCGGATTTCCACCCGCGCCGCGCCGCCGGAGACTTCGCCCGATTTGCCTGCAAAGTTGTTGCTGGTGTCGGTGTTGAAGCCGCTGGCAGGGTCGTTCACCACACTGGAGCTGTGGGCCAGCTCGGCGATGATCTGGGTCTTTTCGCTGAGCTTGAGCTTGAGGTTACCCCCCACCAAGGTGTAGGGCGCCGCCGGGTTTTCGTCTTTGGCCACGGCCACACCCAGGCTGAGCTTGTCGCTCAGGGCCAGGCGCAGATCGCCACCGTAAACGAGGAAACGGTCGCCGCCCTGGTCCACCTCGTAGGTGATGCGGATGGACACCGGGTTGAGCTGGTCGTCAAAGCTGGGTACCGGCGCGCGGAACAGGATTTGTCCGCTGAAGGGCTCAAACTCGTAGTCGCTGTTGCGGCTGAGCTGGGTCAGCCTGAGCACATTGGTGGGCTGGTTGCGATCGCGCACCACGATCTCGATCTTTTCAGAGCCGGTGACCCCGTTGGGGTTGGACACGCTGTACGGGCCCGACACACCCCGGGCCGGGAATTCGTCGATGACCTGGCGCAGACTGTCTTGGGCCACAAAGGCGTTGGCCGTGACCGCGCCTTCTTCGTAACGCCCTTTCAGTCCGGCCAGGGAGCGGCTGTACTGGCTCAGGCGGCGCGCGTCGTTGTCGTCCGTGGTGGTGTAGTCGCCATACAGCACAAAGCTGCGGTTGCGATCGACCCGTACATAGAGCTTCTTGGAACTCTGCGCATCCACGCCGTGCACGCTGCTGTCGCCATACACCGGGTAGAACGCATTGGGATCCACTTCCTGGAACAACTGGCGGTCGGTGTCTTTGTCGGAATCGTAGGCGAGGGTCAGCAGGTATTTGCCCTGGATCTTGCCCTTGAGGTAGACCGCCGCACGGGCGCCGAAACGGGTCTTGCCGCCGTTGAACTCTTTGTTGAAGCCTTTCAACTCGGTGTCGAAAGCGTCGTCCTCGCGCACCGGAACGATTTGCGTGGGGTCGAATTTGTCGGAACGCAAGCGCCCCTCGATCAGTCCTACCGCGATCATCTCGCGCAGTTCGGGCAGGTAGCGCACCGTCACCGTCTCGGACACGCCTTTGACGGAAACGCGCAAGGTCACGTCTTCCGGTTTGTACGGTGCCAGCAGCTTGAACCTGAGCACACCGTTCTGCGCCGTTGCCTGCACGCCGGGTGCAATGCGGTCCACATCGCCACGGTCGGCACCCGATTCGGACGTGCGACGACCAGGAAGCAGAATGCGGGCACCACCGTCCACCTCGACGGTGACGTCCAGCGCCTCGGGTACCGGCTCCCCCGTTTTGCCCAACAGCGAAACCACCACTTCGGTGGTTCCCACGCCGTCGGCGGGCAGGTTGTCGGCCGCCACCACCACGCGAATCTGCTCCACCGGAGACGACAGCCGCTGCAGGAACGACGTGAACGGGCGTGGGCCGATGCCCGGCTGCCCTGTGACCGCAGCGGACCCGGAAGTCGCAGAAGCGTCGGCGCTGGTGGTGTTGTCAGCGGGTTGGGCCAGAACGGCCGACACCAGCAAGGAAGCGGCCAAGGCCACAGGCGTCTTGTAGATCACTTGTTTGATTCGCGCGTTGCGGGTTGCGATGGTTGTCATTTCGCCACCCCCTGGCCTGGGGTGCTGGGGCCGTCGTACAGCACGCTCGGTAATATGGGCGCACCCTCATCGGATCGCCGCTGCGGATCAGGCCCCTTGGCCGGCGTTGGAGACAGCAAGTCGCCCTGCGCACGCCGTGCTTTGACCTGATCGAGCATGTCCGGCGAGCACGAACCCACGATGAAGTCCGCGCGGGCCATTTCTCCACCCTTCATGTCCACGAACACACTGTTGCCGTCGCCGGCGTTGCGGTTGCTCGAGGGCAGCATATGTGCGCCTTTGGGCAAGGTGCTGCGATCCACCTTGATGACATGGGTCTGGGGCTTGACACCACAAACGCTGTACTTGCCGTCTGCATCGGTGATGACGTAAGAGCCGTCCAGCATCACCAGGCGAACGCCTGGAATGCCGAACTCGCGCGATCCGCTGACGTTGTTCTGTACATGGTTGCCATCGCAATCCGTGTAGACCGCGCCCACGATACAGCCCTCGTTGCTGAACACACCGCCCTGAACCGTCACTTTGAAAGCGGCGGTGTTCGAGCGCACAGGGCCAGCTGGGCCGTCAAAAACAGCGGTGGCCCGGTTGATACCGTCGCCCTGCTGTGAACCCACGCCCAGGCGAACAAAGTAGCTCATTTCCACCACGCTGTTGGCCGCGACGTCTCCCAGCGCGAACACCAGCGAGCGTCCCGGACTGCCGGACGGATCGGCCAAGGCCGCGCTGCCTCTGCGGGCCGTGCCAGGGATGAAGCGGAAACCGGCGGGCAGCAGGTCTTCCACCCGCACCGCAGACACCACACTGCCAGCGTTATTGGTCACGCGGATGGTGTAGCGCAGCGAGTCACCAAGCTCGGCCACCGACTTTTCGCCCACTTTGCTCACCAGCAAAGCGCCGGTGACCAAAGGATCCAACGGGATGTGGTTGTTGAACACTTCACCAGGTCGCGACACAAAATCGTAGTCCAACGAGAAGTGGTACCGGGTACCGGGCAGGCCGTTCGTGCCCACGGCAGGCGGGCCCACTTGCGGCTGAACCTCGGTCAGGCCGTTGGGCACCACCAAAGTGGCTTGCGGCGCGGCCACGCCACCCGCACTTGCATTCGGCGCGGAGTACCCCGCAGGCGGAGTCACGCTCAGGGTGTAAATGCCCGAAGGTGGGGTATTCACAAACAAGAACTGGTAGGCACCGATGGCGCCCGTCACCATGGTCGCGCTGCCACCCACCAGGTGTGTCGCCGGATCGAAACCGGCCGGGCCGGCCATGCTGACCGTGGCACCGCTCAGGGGTTGCCGGGTTACCGAGTCGTAAATCACCCCGTTCGGATCCAGCGGCAAGTTCTGGCTCACCGTGTTGTCACCGGCGTACAAGGTGATGTTTTCGATGAAACCGGCGATCGTCACCGTCTGCGAAGCGGGCACCGCTGCCACCAAGGCGTTGGTGCCGGTAGAGGGGTTGCCTGCCTGCGTGGTCGCGGCCTGGTTGAAGGGCGTGCCCAGGATCACATTGCCCAGCGGATCCTTGAAGCGCAACTGGTAGTCGCTGCCCGGCATCTGGCCAGCGATGTTGTAGCTGCCGTCGGCGGCGGACGTTGTCGTTCCCACCACCACGGTCGCACTGCCCACCACCCGCAACAATTCGACGCGGTAGCCCGGGAGTGGCGTATCGACCCCACTGGTCAGCACACGGTTGCGGTCCAAGTCGTAATACACCTGACCGGAAATGGTGGCCCCGACAAAGTTGATGTTCGACACATCGCTGGCCGTGTTGTTGGTCGAGTCCGACTCGGGCGTCGCGGTCGCCACGGTACTCGTCACACCGACCGTCCCACTGGTGGTGCTGGGCACCGTGGTGGTGAAGGTGTAGGTCTGGCTTGCACCCGGGGCCAGGTCGCCCACCGTGTAGGTGATCTGTTGGCCGTTGGACAGCGTGACCGTGCCCACCACCGCCGTGGCGGTCGTGCCCGCCGCTGCGCTGTTGCTGAAGCTCACCGTGCCACTGACCACAGACCCGGCCACCGCTGTCGCGGGCAGGTCCACTTCGGTCGTGACGTCCGCAAACACCGCGCCACTGG